>JBPCPM010000095.1:0-5524 GCA_050999155.1 Solirubrobacterales bacterium | reverse complement strand
GCCTGGCGTCGCTCTGGGAACCTTACGCCGCCGCGCCGCCGCGGCGGCCCTATCCCCGGGGTCGAATGCGCTTCTGCGACGAGAGCGAGCTGGGCTTCGGCTGGATCGCGCCGACGCCGCCGGCGATGGAGCGTGCCTGCCACGCCGTGCTGGCCGACGGCAAGGTCTGGGTCGTCGACCCGGTCTGGGACGACGAGGTCGAGCGTCGCGTGCGCGAGCTTGGCGAGCCGGCCGGCGTGCTGGTGTTGCTCGACCGCCACCAGCGGGATTCGAAGCAGGCGGCCGAGGCGCTCGGCGTCGAGGTCCACCAGCAGCCGCTGGACCCGATCGACGGCGCGCCGTTCTCCTTCGTCGAGGTCGTGCGCAACCGCTGGTGGAAGGAGTCCGCGCTGTGGTGGGAGGCGCAGCGCCTGCTGCTCGTGCCCGAGGCCGTGGGGACCGTCGACTACTTTCGCGCAGGCGACGAGCCGCTGGCCGTGCACCCAATGCTGCGCCTAACGCCGCCACGGGGCGCGCTGGCCGGCCTCGAGCCCGAGCATCTGCTCGTCGGCCACGGCGAGGGGTTGCACGGACCGCAGACCGGGCAGGCACTGCGTGAGGCCCTGGGCGCGTCGCGCAAGAGCACGCCATCCTGGGTCGCCAACCACGGCGCCGAGCTCGTACGGTCGATCGTCAAGCGCTGATCATGGGAGGCGAGATGGATCTGGAAGAAGTCGAGTGGATGAAGTTCGACGTCGGTGAGGACCCCTCGGGGGAGTTCGTCGGCGGATGGCTTCGCATAGGCGGGCCCGACGGCGAGGTCCGGGTGTTTCTCACCCGCACGCAGCTACGAGACCTGCAAAAGGGCGCCGAGGTCGCGCACTCGAAGATCGCGATCTAGGCTGCTCGCCGAGGCGCATGCGGCCCGACCCGGACGTGAAGTAGTAGATCTCCTCGCTGGCCCGGTGGAAATGCTCGTCGGTCGCGCCGCCCGGCGGCACCGCCGCCTACCGTCGTGATGGCCGATCCCCCCGACACCCTCGCCGCGCGCCCGTTGCTCGCCGACGCCTGGCGTCTGGCCCACCGCGTGCACGCCAACACCCGGCGGCGCGACGGCGCCCCTTACGTCGACCACCCCGTCGAGGTGGCGGAGATCATCGCCGGAGCAGGGTTCGACGAGCGGCTCCAGGCCGTGTGCCTGCTGCACGACACCCTGGAGGGGATGCGCGGCGGGCACGAGGTGCTCGCGCATCGCTTCGGCGAGGACATCGCTGATCTCGTGGCCACGCTCTCCGAGGACCAGTCGATCGCCGACCCCATCGAGCGCAAGACCGAGCTGCGCCTCCGCGTCCAGGCAGCGGGGTCGCGTGCGGCCGCCGTGTTCGGCGCCGACAAGCTCTCCAACGCGATCGAGACGACGGCGGCCATCGAGATGCACGGATTGAAGGTCGTCGAGATGTTCGAGATCACGCTGGACGCCCGGATCCGGCTCTGGGAGCACGACGCCGCGATGGTGCGCCGCCTCGCCCCGGGGCTGCGCTACCTGGAGGACCTCGACGAGGCGCTGCTGAAGCTGCGAGCGGCCGCGCGGGGGTTGGCCGCCGACGGGTAGACCGCGCCGTCCGGCGCATCCGCGACCCGCGCGGCTCGCGTACTTCTCGCGTGGCGGCCGACGGCTACTTCGACGACGACTCGATGCTGCGCCGCGTGGTCGGCGAGCGGATCGTGGTCCTCTCCGGTCCGCGTGCGCTGCTGATGCAGGCGGCCCACCCCCTGGCCATGACGGGCCTGCTCGCGCACTCCGGCGGCTTCGACGACCCCTACGAGCGCCTGCGTCAGACGGCCGTCGTGATGGACGCGATCGGCTTCGGCGGTCGCGAGGAGGCCGATCGGCTGACCGCCCAGGTGCGCAGGGCCCACGCCCGTGTGCGCGGGCGGCTACGCGAGCCGGCCGGCCCGTTCCCGGCCGGGACCCCGTACGCGGCAGACGACCCGGCCCTGCTGTTGTGGGTGCTCTACTCCCTGGCCGACAGCGCGATGGTGGTCTACAGCCGCTACGTCGCGGCGCTGAGCGCGGACGAGCAGGAACGGTTGTGGCAGGACTACCGGCTCGTCGGCTCGCTGTTCGGGCTCGCCGACGACGAGATGCCGGCCGACGTCGCCGCCATGCGCGCCTACGGCCGCGAGCGGCTGGACAGCGGCGAGCTCGTGGTCACCCCGTGGGCCCGTGACCGGGGCCTGGACATCGTGTTCAACCCGCCGCTGCCGTTCCCGGCCCGCCCGCTGGTCGAGACGGTGAACTTCATCACCGTCGCCCTGCTGCCGCCCGAGATCCGCCGCCAGTTCAACTTCGCCCCGCTGCCCCCGGACCCGATCCGCAGCCTGATGGTGCGGGCGGGGGCCGAGTACGTGCGACGCGTGGCCCTGCCGCTCACGCCCGATCGCCTCCGGCGGATCCCGCAGACGCGCACCGCCTGACCGCGTACGGGGCGCGTACCTCGACCGGTTTTGGGGCCATCGGCTACGGGAACCGACGCTCCAGGCAGAAGGCGACCACGGAACGACTGGCGATGACCAATCCCCGCAGCAGCGACGAGCCCCGGGTCGAGCGGGAGGTCTTTGTGCAGGCACCCCCGAGACGGTGTTCGCGTTCTTCACCGAGCCCGAGCGGTTTCGACGTCCCGCGAACGACGCACCGGAACTCCTGACGGAGGGGCCCCGGTGCGTCCGGACTCGAGTTCTACGCCAGCCCCTCGGCCTGGTACTCGCGCAGGAACCCCTCGAACAGGCGGCGGTGACCCTGCTCGTCGGCGAGGATCGCGATGACGATGTCCTGGGTGGCCCAGTCGATGCCGTCGGTGACCTCGATCACCTTGTTGTAGTGGGCGATGGCGCCGGACTCGGCCTCGATCACGCCCTTGATCACATGCACGACGTCCGTCTGCTCCGACGGCGGCTGCAACGAGGACTGGCTGGCCTTGAAGTCCAGCGAGCCGGGGACCACGCCGTAGAGCTCCTTGATGCGCTGGGCGAACTGACGAGCATGGGAGAGCTCTTCCTCGATGTCCTTCTCGAGAGCTTCCTTGATCTCCTGGGCGCGGACCCCGTCGGGGTTGGTGGAGTTGGCCGTGTAGCTCATCACGGTCTCCATCTCCATCCAGTACGCGGTCTTGAGCAGCTCGACGATCTCCTCGCGCTTGTCTTTGTTGGCGTCGCTGAGGATCCCGATGTCGTCGGAGGATTTGGCCACGATGACTCCTTCGCTTGGGTCGGATGCGGTGGGCCGGCGGGGGTCCGCAACGGCCTTGTGACGCGGTACCCGCGCGGTCGGCGGCGAAACGGTGAGCTGGGTCACTCGCAGGAGCCGCGCGCCGCCCGGCGAACACCGCCAGCGGTGATCGTCGACTGTGCGCACTACTGCGACGGCGCCCGCCAGAACGACGGCGCGCTGGATCTCGAGGAGGCCGGCCGGCTCGCTCGCTCGGCCGGGGAGGACTTCGTCTGGGTGGGTCTCCTCGAGCCCGACCACGCCCTGCTCGACCGCGTGGCGCGGCAGTTTGACCTGCACCCGCTTCCCGTCGAGGACGCCCGCCAGGCCCATCAGCGACCCAAGCTCGAGGAGTACGGCGAGGCGGTCTTCATGGTCCTGCGCAGCGCCCGCTACGACGACGAGCGCGAGGAGATCGACTTCGGCGAGATCCACGTCTTCGCGGGGCCCGGCTACGTGGTCACCGTCCGCCACGGGCAGGCGTGCGAGCTTGGCCCGGCCCGCAAGCGCCTCGAGGACAAGCCCGATCTGCTCGCCCACGGCCCCGCCGCGGTGGTGTGGGCCGTGCTCGATGTCGTGGTCGACGGCTACTTCCCGGTGGCCGATGGCCTCGACACCGACGTGACCGAGGTCGAGGAGCAGGTCTTTACCAACCGCGACCATCCCACCGAGCGGATCTACTTCCTCAAGCGCGAGGTCCTGCAGTTCCACCGGGCCGTGTGGCCGCTGTTGCGCCCCCTCGGCCGCCTGGAGGCGGGGGAGGTCCTGGCCTCCGAGGACGCGATCACCAGCTACTACCGCGATGTGGCCGACCACGCGCGTCGGATCGAGGAGGTCATCAGCTCCATGCGCGAGCTGCTCGACGGGGTGCTACAGGCCAACGCCACGCTGCTGGGCCTCGAGCAGAACGAGACGGTGCAGAAGATCTCGGCCTGGGCGGCCATCATCGCCCTGCCCACGCTGGTTTCCGGCATCTACGGAATGAACTTCGAGAACATGCCCGAGCTCGGTGTGAGCTTCGGCTACCCGCTGGCCGTCGGGGTGATGGTGGCCCTGAGCGCAGGGGTGTGGCGCTTCTTCCGCAGCATCGATTGGCTGTGAGCCACCGCCCGGCTCGTTGAACGATTCACCGCGCCCCGGCCCCGACAATCGTTCAGCGAGCAAGGGGCCTTCCGGGGTCGCCGGTCTACTGAACGATTTCCGGCGCCCCGGGCCCGAGAATCGTTCAGCGAGCGTGACCGGGCCGGGGGTCGGGCCTCGGTACTCTGGACGGGGTGATTCCGCTTGCCCACGTTGGATCCGGGACCCTCGAGCCGCTGCAGCTCGTCCCGGTGCTCGTCGCCGTCTTCGCTTACTGGGCGCGGGCCGCGACGCTGGCCCGTCACGGCAAGCCCGTGGCGGTGGGCCGCCAGGTTTCCTTCGCCTCCGGGCTGATCCTGATCGTCGCCGGCCTGGTCTCGCCGGTCGCCCATCTGGGCGAGGAGCTGTTCTTGGCCCACATGGGCCAGCACCTGGTGATCGGGGACATCGCCCCGATCCTCATCGCCATCGGGCTCACCGGCCCGCTGCTCGCGCCCATCCTGCGCAACCCGGTGGTAGCCCGGCTCAAGACCCTTGCCCACCCGGGCATCGCCTTCCCGCTGTGGCTGGCCAACCTCTACTTCTGGCATCTGCCCTTCGCCTACCAGGGGGCGCTGAACAGCCCCCTCGTGCACGCCGTCGAGCATGGGGCGTTCATCGGCTTCGGGATCCTCATGTGGATGCCGGTGTTCGGCCCCTTGCCGACCCCGAGCTGGTTCGGCCTCGTCAGCAAGCTCATCTACGTGGTGGGCGTGCGCTTCGGCGGGGCGCTGCTGGCCAACGCGCTGATGTGGTCGGGCACGGCGCTGTACCCCGACTACGCCCCCGGGGTGGCGCTCTGGGACATCAGCCTGCTCGCCGACCAGGGAACGGCCGGCGTGATCATGCTCATCGAAGGCAGCCTCGTCACCCTCGGCGTGATCGCCTGGGTGTTCCTGCAGGCCGCCGATCAGGCCGAAAAATCCCAGGACCTCATCGACGAAGCCGAGCGCCTGGGGGTGGAGCTCGATCCCGCCCGGGCCAAGCGCGCCGTCGCCGCCGGCCGAGGCGCCGAGCTGCGCGAGCGGATTCTCAGCGGCGCCGGGTTGCCCGGCAGCGGGAGAGGGACCCCGGCGTGAGCACCAGCGACGCAGGCCTCGGAGAGACAGGAACCCACACGGGGCCACCCCCCACGCGCGACGCACCCCCCCTCGGCGA
>JBPCPM010000054.1:0-2798 GCA_050999155.1 Solirubrobacterales bacterium | reverse complement strand
AGGCAGCAGGCAGCAGACGGTCCGGCGGTCGGGCCAAAGCGGCCCTACCAGCGGTAGTGGGCGAAGGCCTTGTTGGCCTGCGCCATGCGGAAGATGTCTTCCTTTTTCTTGAACGCGCCGCCCTGCGAGTTCAGGGCATCGAGGATCTCGTTGCCGAGGCGCTCGGCCATCGACTTCTCGCGGCGGGCTCGAGCCGACTCGGCGAGCCAGCGGACAGCCAGCGTGCGCCCGCGGCGGGCGGGAACCTCGACGGGCACCTGGTAGGTGGCGCCGCCGACACGGCGGCTCCGGACCTCGAGCTGAGGGGTAAGTGCGGTGATCGCCTCGTCGAGACCCTCGACCGGCGAGTTGCCCGTGCGCTCGCCGACCATGGTCAGCGCGCCGTAGACGATCTTCTCGGCCGTGGACTTCTTGCCGTGCAGCATCACCTTGTTGGTGACCTGCTTGACCAGCCGGCTGTGGTAGCGGCCGTCGGGCTCGATGGGCCGGATGGACGCTGCGCTGCGACGTGCCACGGGAGCTAGCTCGCCTTGACGCCGTACTGGGAGCGAGACTGCTTGCGGTCGGACACGCCCGACGCGTCGAGCGCCCCGCGGACGACCTTGTAACGCACACCCGGAAGATCCTTGACCCGACCGCCGCGGACCAAGACCACGGAATGCTCCTGCAGGTTGTGGCCCTCGCCCGGGATGTAGCACGTGACTTCCATCTGGTTGGTCAACCGCACACGGGCGACCTTGCGAAGGGCGGAGTTCGGCTTCTTGGGCGTCGTGGTGTACACACGGGTGCACACACCACGGCGCTGCGGCGCGGCCGTGCGCTGCTTGCGGCCCTGGCCGGACTTGAGGCCCGGGGTGGCGACCTTCTTCTTCGGGCGCGTACGGCCCTTGCGGATGAGTTGTGCAGTCGTCGGCATAGCGGCGGCGGATCCTAGCAGGAGCCCGCCAAGCTGCCGCGGCGGTGGTGGCTTGCCGGTCCACGCACAGATCAGCGGGCCTCGGCAGCCCGGATCGGGGCCGGGGTCAGCATGGCGGCGAAGATCACCAGGGCGAAGGCGCCGAACTGGACGAGCAGCCCGAGGACGTCGCCGGCGATCGGGTCGCCGAAGACGATGATGCCGCCGGCCACCGTCGAGGTGTTCGCGGCAGCGGCGGTGAGGGTGATCACCGATACGGCTTCGCCCTTCTGCAGGGCCCGCGCCGAGGCGAAGAAGGCGCCGATGGAAGCGGCGATGGCCAGCGGGAACCAGGGCGTCGCGGCGAAGCCGAGGCCGTAGCCCGTCATCGCCTTGATCGCGATGTCCGAGACGCCGAACAGCAGGCCCGACGAGACGGCGAGCGCGTTGCCGTGATGCGGCTGGAGCTGCTCGATCCGGTGCATGAGCACCAGTGCCGCACCGATCAGGACCAGACCGCCCTCGAAGGCGATCATGGCCGCCAGCGAGTAGGCGCTGGACGGGTTGGAGCTGTGGGGCACGGTGATGGCGAGCAGCGCCAGGCCTAGGGCGACGAGCGCGACGCCGAGCCACTGGCGGCGGCCGACGTCGAAGCCGAACATCCGGTCGGCCAGCACGGCGAGCCACACGAGCCCGCCGGCGATGACCGCCTGCACGAGCGACAGCGGCGCCAGGGCCATGGCGGCGACGTGGAAGAGCCAGGCCAGCAGAGCAACGCCCATGCCGATGGCAAACCACTTGGAGCGAAACAGCGCGCGGGCGCTGACCAGGGGCGTACGGATCTCCACCGTCGGCGCCTCGCAGGCGCCCCGGTGCTTGTACAGGAACGCCAGGTTCGTGAAGAACGCGCACAGCAGTGCGGAGAGGACGCCGATCTGAACGCTCATGAGGTCAGGGGGGAGGAGGTTGGGATCTTGCGGTGGGGCGTGAAGAGCGCCGACAACTTCGCCGCCGTGCTGGCTGCATCGGTCCGGCGCCCCTCTGACTGAACCCGAGAAATGTCCAGGCGGTGCGATCGGAAATCCGAAAAGTTCTCTCAAGACGCTCACAACGGGCGCACATCCTGGTTCTGCGGCTCCGCGCATCGGCAGGTTGGCGTCCCACCGACCTGGCCCCGGTGACGGATCTCACGCAGCCGAGCCGGGATACGATGCCGCCCATGGAGGCCTCCTCGGACCCGGTGCTCGCCCTCGACGTCGACGGGGTGATCAGCCTCTTCGGCTTCGAGAGCCCCTCCGGCGAGCCGCCGGGCAAGCTGATCCAGGTCGACGGGACCCCCCACTGCATCGCGCTGGACACCGGGCCGCGGATCCGCCGGCTCGGCGAGTATTACCAGCTGATCTGGGCGTCGGGCTGGGAGGAACGGGCCAACGACCACCTGCCCTTCGTGCTCGACATCAACAAGCTTCCCTACCTGTCGTTCGGCGGCAGTGCCCGCTGGGGCACCGCCCACTGGAAGCTCGAGCAGCTCGAGTCCTTCGCCGCCGGAAGGCCGCTCGCCTGGGTCGACGACTCGCTCGACCAGAGCTGCTTCGCCTGGGCCCGTCAACGGACCGATCCCACCCTGCTCGTTCCGACCGAATCGCCGATCGGTCTCGTAGACACCCATGTGGACACGCTGATCCGATGGGTACGCGACGGCTACACTCATTCACGGTGAGTGCGGAGGTCTGGACATTGGTGTTCATGGGGCTGATCCTCAAGCTGCCCCTGGCCGGATTGATCTGGATCGTCTGGTGGGCCGTGCGCTCCGAGCCCGAGGTCGAGCTGCCCGACAGCGACGGTGGCGGCGGTGGCTTCCGCCGACTCCCCGAGCTCGGCCCGCGCCCCCGCGGCCCCCGCC
>JBPCPM010000123.1:0-52836 GCA_050999155.1 Solirubrobacterales bacterium | reverse complement strand
CCCCCCCCCCCCCCCCCCCCCCCCCCCCCCTCCCCCCCCCCCCCCCCCCCCCCCCCCCCCCCCCCCCCCCCCCCCCCCCCCCCCCCCCCCCCCGGGGCCGCCTACCAATGCACGCCTTTGAGCAGGTGAGCGAAGGCCACGCCCTCCGAGGAGGGCTTGCTGTCGCCGTCCGAGGAGCCGTCGTCCTTGGCCGCGCTGGAGTCGGGGAACAGCTTGTAGCCCTGGTTGAGGATCGCGTCCATGGTCTTGGGGGACAGGGAGTACAGGATCAAGCCGGCCGTCCCGAGGCGGGTCGAGACCTCCTTGGGCTTGTCGATGATCGCGGTGGCGACCTTGTCGGCCGCCTCGTCGGGCGTGATCGTCGGGAACGAGTCGTAGATCTTCGTCGGGTTGATCATCGGCGTCTGGACCAGCGGCATGTGGATCGTGGTGGTGTGGACGCCGTCGTCGACGATCTCCGAGGCGATGCAGCGGGTGAACCCGTCCAACGCCGACTTCGAGGCGACGTAGGCCGAGAAGCGCGGCGTGTTGGTCTGCACCCCGATCGACGAGACGTTGATGATGTGACCCGCGCCGCGCTCGCGCATCTTGGGCAGGAACTCCAGGACGCACTTGACCGCACCGAAGTAGTTGAGCTGCATCGTGCGCTCGTAGTCGTGCATCCGGTCGTAGGAGAGACCGACCGAGCGGCGGATCGAGCGGCCGGCGTTGTTGATCAACACGTCGACGTGGCCGTGCTGCTCGTGGACCTCGGCCGACATCCGCTCGATGTCGTCCATGTCGGAGAGATCGCAGCGGTGGATGTGGGCCTCCCCGCCGAGGTCGGCGATCTCCTGCTTGGCCTCCTCCAGCTTCTCGGGGGTGCGGGCCACCAGCAGCACCACGGCGCCGGCCTCGCCGATCTTCTTGGCGGCGGCCTTGCCGATGCCCGACGAGGCGCCGGTGATCAGCACGACCTTGCCCGACACGGCGCCCGCCAGCGAGCGGTCCAGGAACAGGGCCGGGTCGAGGTGACGCTCCCAGTGGTCCCACAACCGCCACGCGTACGTCTCCAGCGCCGGCACCGAGATGCCGGTCCCGTCGAGCGCGTCGAGCGTGCGCTGGCAGTCGAAGGTCGTGGGGTAGTCGATGTACGTGAGGATCTCCCGCGGGATCCCCAGGTCGCTGAGGACGTTGTCGGTGATCCGCTGGACCGGGGGCAGCATCTGCAGGCCCTTGACCACCGGCGTGGGGATGAAGTTGAACATCATCGGGTCCAGCCGCATCGCGAACTCCGGCGCGTTGGCCGCGGCAGCGATGTGGTTCAGCAGCTCGCCGGCCGTGGGCGGGTGCGGGTCCACGAGGTGGAAGGCCTGGCCGTCGTGCCCGTCCTGGTGGGCAATCTCGTCCATGGCGGCGACGACGAAGTCGACCGGGACGACGTTGATCTCCTTGCCCTCGATGCCGATCACGGGCATCCACTTCGGCAGCGCGTCGCGCAGGCGCTTGATCAGGCCGAAGAAGTAGTAGGGCCCGTCGATCTTGTCCATCTCGCCGGTCTCGGAATGACCGATGACGATGCCCGGGCGGTAGACGCGCCACGGGATGTCGCACTCCTCTCGCACGACCCGCTCGGAGTCGTGCTTGGTGCGGAAGTAGGGGTTGGAGTCCAGGCGCTGGGCCTCCTCGAACATGTCCTCGCGGAAGCTGCCCTCGTACTGGCCGGCCGCGGCGATCGAGCTGGTGAAGTGGAAACGGCCCGCCTCGATGTCCATCGCGAGCTGGACGGCGTGGCCGGTGCCCTCGACGTTGGGCTTGCGCTGGGACTCGGCGTCGGCGGTGATGTCGTAGATCGCCGCGAGGTGGAAGACGTGGTCGACCGAGCCGCGCAGGCGCTCGCGGTCGTCGTCGGAGACGCCCAGCATCGGCTGGGTGAGGTCCCCCACGACGGCCACGACCTCGCCGTCGCCCATGGTCCAGTCGGGCCGCATGTCCTCGAGCTTGCCCCGCGACCCCTCGCGCACCAGCACGTTGACGGTCCCGCCCCGGTCCAGCAGGCGCTGGACGAGATGGCGTCCGATGAAGCCGGTCGCGCCGGTGACGAAGTAGTGCATCCGCGGTCCTCTCCCCTCGTAGCTCTGCAGGCCCCTAGACAGTGCCCGCGCCCCCCGGGAATCACACCTCCGCGCCGACAACCCGTCGCCCGCCTGTCCGAGGCCGGCGACCGACCGTCCCGGCCGGCGCCTTTCCGACCCTAGACTCTGGGGCCATGGCGCTGCACATCGACCCGCCGCAGAGCCGGCGCAGCACCGATGCCGTGCGCGAGACCACCCGCGCCGGGGACAAGCGCGACCTGACGCGCGACGGCGTCCAGGTCCTCGCCCACGGCGCCCTGGTCTGCCCCGCCTGCAACCTCCCGGTCTCGCCCCGGCCGCGGATCGCGATCGGGGCGATTTTGGCCTGCGGCTACTGCGACCACGACGCCCCGGCTCGCGAGTTCCTCACGGCCGACGTCTACGACACGGTGGGCAACGAGGTCGTGGCGGTCGCCCGCCTGCGGTAGCCGGCCTTCGAGCGGCTGGACGCTCGAGGGGTCCGGGCACCACCGAGCGTCCAGGGGCCGCGGACCGGGCCGACTCAGCCCTGCGAGGCGCCGGCGGTCGCCCTCGCCGGGTTGGCCTTCGCCCACTCGACGATCTTGTTCGTCGGGTAGATGACCTGCTCGTCGTCGGTGACCAGCACCGGGACCTGCTTGCTGCCCGTCAGCTCCTCGGCCTCCTTGCGGCCCTTGGTGTTGTTGAGGGCGTCAGGGAACTTGACCCACCCGTAGGCCTTGACGATCTCCGGATCGTGACCCGCCTCGCGCAGCGCGCTGTGCGCGGTCCCACAGGGATGGTCGTAGAAGGAC
Source organism: Solirubrobacterales bacterium (assembly GCA_050999155.1). Classification (GTDB taxonomy): domain Bacteria; phylum Actinomycetota; class Thermoleophilia; order Solirubrobacterales; family 70-9; genus JBPCPM01. The sequence goes on along the minus strand of JBPCPM010000123.1, from coordinate 49,949 downwards.
GGATCGACGGTGGCCCAACAGACGTAGAGCTTCATGCGCCCCACCCTACCGCCCGACACCTCGGCCGCGCCCTGCGGGTCGTTGAGGACCGCGTAGGCCTAGGGCCCCGCCGGAGCACTGCGGGGCGGGGTCGAGAGTTCGTCCCGCGGAAATCGCGGCCCCAACCCGAGCGGCCGACTCGACCGAGGGCATATTGTTGACAGCCAAGCCGGTACCACGAGTTTTCCCCGCCCGCACGGCGGGGTAGGAGCCCTACGCGATGAGCAGTCAGACGACCGTGCAGGTGGAGATGCCCGAGATGGGCGAGTCCGTCACCGAGGGAACCATCTTGGAATGGGTCGTCTCCGAGGGCGACGAGGTCGAGCAGGGCGACACCCTGTGCGAGGTCTCCACCGACAAGGTCGACCAAGAGATCCCAGCCCCTGAATCGGGAACCGTGGCCGCGATCAAGGCCTCCGAGGACGACACCGTCGAGGTCGGTCAGGTCATCGCGGAGATCGACACGTCCGGCGGTGGGGGCGGATCGAGCGACGACGGTGACGAGGGCGACGACGACCAGCCGGACGAGTCCGATGACGACGACGCCGAGGCCGACGCCGACGCCGACGCCGAGTCTGAGGACGACGAGTCCTCCTCAGACGACGAGGACGCCGACGTGGACGAGTCCGGCGAGGAGTCCAGTTCCGATGACGGGGGCGAGGCGGTCGAGGGCGAGACGATCGACGTCGAGATGCCCCAGATGGGCGAGTCGGTCACCGAAGGAACGGTCCTCGAGTGGATCGTCTCCGAGGGCGACGAGGTCGAGGAGGGCGACACCCTCGTCGAGGTGTCCACCGACAAGGTCGACGCCGAGGTCCCCGCCCCGACCGGCGGCGTCATCTCCGAGCTCGTGGCCGAGGTCGACCAGACCGTCGAGGTCGGCTCGGTGCTGGCGCGTATGGTCGAGGGAGCGTCCGGTGGCGGGTCGTCGAGCGACGGCGATTCGGGTGGCTCCTCGAAGTCCAAGAGCAAGGAGTCCGACGACAGCTCGGGCGGCGACGCATCCTCGAACGGCAAGAGCCCCGAGTCCGGCGGCGACGCCACGCCGGTGGCCAAGCGTGTCGCCGAGGAGAACGACATCGACCTCTCCTCGATCGACGGCACCGGCCGGGGCGGCAAGATCACCAAGGCCGACGTGCTGGCCGCGGCCGACGGCGACGGCGGCGGCTCGTCGAAGTCCTCGTCCAACGGCGACGGCGACGCCCAGCGCCTCAAGGGCCCGGCGGCGCGGATCACCTCGGCCATGGAGGAGAGCCTCGAGGTCCCGACGGCCACCTCGATGCGCGAGCTGGCCGTCGACACCCTCGATGCGAAGCGGTCGGCCCTGAACCCGGCCCTCAAGAAGATGGGCATGAAGGTGTCCTTCACCCACCTCGTGGCCTGGGCCATCGTCCGGGCCGTGGCCGAGAAGCACCCCGACATGGCCCACACCTACGAGGTCCGCGACGACAAGCCCCACCGCGTCGACCACGGCCAGGTCAACCTCGGCATCGCCGTCGACATGAAGCGCAAGGGCGAGCGGTTCTTGATGGTCCCCTGCATCAGGGGCGCCGACCAGGGCACGTTCGCCGACTTCCACACCGGCTTCGAGGAGCTGATCTCCAAGACCCGGGAGAACAACCTCACCGCGGACGACTTCGCCGGGACCAACGTCTCGCTGACCAACCCCGGCGGCATCGGGACCATCGCCTCGGTCCCGCGGCTGATGGCCGACCAGGGCACGATCGTCGCCACCGGCCGGATCGGCTACCCGGCGCAGTTCGCTCACGCCTCTCCCGACCGGATCCGCCAGCTCGGCATCGCCAAGACGATGTTCATGACCTCGACCTACGACCACCGGATCATCCAGGGCGCGGAGTCCGGCGCCTTCTTGAAGACGATCGAGGACTTCCTGGCCGGCGACGAGTTCTACGAGCAGATCGCCGAGGACCTCGACGTGCCGCTCAACGTCGTCAAGGGTGCCCACGCCGCGGCGCGCTCCGCCCCGCCCCTCGGCGGGGGTGCGGCCCAGGCCTCACCGCTGGACGCCAGCCCCGACATCGAGGTCCTCCAGGGCGTGCAGGCGGCCACGTCCCTGCTCAAGGCCTACCGGACCCACGGCCACCTGGCCGCCCGGCTGGATCCGCTCGGATCCGAGCCCAAGGGCGACCCGGCGCTGGAGCCCGAGAACCTCGAACTGACCCCCGAGCTGATGCGCAAGATTCCCGCCTCGATCCTGCGCCTGGGCGTCTCCGGGGAGACGTTGCTCGACGTGTTGCCGCGGATGCGCGACGCCTACTGCGACACGATCGGCTACCAGATCGAGCACCTCTCATCGCACCAGCAGCGGATGTGGCTGCGGCACATGATCGAGACGGGATCGCACCGCCAGCCACTGTCCGAGGAGGAGTCCACGTCGCTGCTGGAGAGGCTGATCTCGGTCTTCCAGTTCGAGCGCTTCCTGCAGCGGACCTACCTGGGCTCCAAGACCTTCTCCATCGAGGGCCTCGACGTCACCGTGCCGATGCTCGACGAGCTGATCACCCTCGCTAGCCGCAACGGGGCCGAAGAGGTCGTCTTCGGGATGGCCCACCGCGGCCGGCTCAGCGTGCTGACCCACAACATCGGCCGCTCGCTGAAGTCCCTGCTCGCCGAGTTCGAGGGGGCCAAGCAGTTCGAGGCGGTCGAGGGTGCGGTCAATATGCCGTCCGGCGGCACGGGCGACGTCAAGTACCACCACGGCGCCACCGGCCTGTTCGAGACCCGCGACGGAGACACGATCCAGGTGCGGCTGCACGCCAACCCTAGCCACCTGGAGTTCGTCGATCCGGTGGTGGAGGGCTCGACCCGCGCCACCCAGAGCGAGAACGCCGGCCCGAAGCTCCACCACAACCCTAAGACCGCCGTGCCGGTGCTGTTGCACGGCGACGCCGCCTTCCCGGGCCAGGGCGTGGTGGCCGAGACTCTGAACCTGCAGTCGCTGCCCGCCTACTCGACCGGCGGCACGATCCACATCATCCAGGACAACCAGCTCGGCTTCACCACCGAGCCGACCCAGGGTCGCTCGACCCCGTACGCGGCCGACCTGGCCAAAGGGTTCAACGTCCCGATCATCCACGTGAACGCCGACGACCCGGAAGCGTGTCTCGCGGCGGTGCGTCTGGCCATGGCCTACCGGGAGAAGTGGTCGCGGGACATCGTCATCGACCTGATCGGCTACCGCCGCTACGGCCACAACGAGACCGACGAGCCCGCCTACACGCAGCCGGCCATGTACGCGAAGATCGACGATCACTCGCCCGTCTCCGAGCTGTACGCCTCCAAGCTCGTCGGCGACGGCGTCGTCGACGACGAGACCGTCGAGCAGGCGGGCAAGGACGAGAAGACTCGCCTCCAGGGACTGCACAAGGAGCTCAAGAAGGAGATCGAGGGCGGCGCGTACGAGGAGGGAGGCGCCACCCAGACCGGGACCTACGAGCTCGACCAGACCCACAGCCCCGAGGTCCAGACCGCGGTCGACGAGGAGCCGCTGCGCATCCTCAACGAGGAGCTGGTCACCGTGCCCGACAGCTTCACGATGCACCGCAAGCTGCGCAAGCCGCTGACGGGTCGCATCGAGTCGGTCGACGAGGAACACGGCATCGACTACGGCCACGCCGAGTCGCTGGCCTTCGCCTCCCTGCTGACCGAGGGCACCCACGTCCGGCTCACCGGCCAGGACTCCCAGCGGGGCACGTTCAGCCACCGCCACCTCGTGTTGTTCGACGAGAAGACGGGCCTGGCGTACGTACCCATGCAGAACCTCCCCGACGCCCGGGCCCCCTTCGAGGTGCACAACAGTCCCCTTTCGGAGATTGCCTGCCTCGGCTTCGAGTACGGCTACTCGACCAGCTCCTCCGAGAGCCTGATCGTCTGGGAGGGGCAGTTCGGCGACTTCGTCAACGCCGGGCAGGTCATCCTCGACCAGTTCATCGTCTCCGGCGAAGCCAAGTGGGGAACGATGTCCCGGCTGACCCTGTTGCTGCCGCACGGCTACGAGGGTCAGGGTCCCGAGCACTCCTCCGCCCGCCTGGAGCGGTGGCTGACGCTGGCCGCCGAAGGCAACATCCGGATCGCCAACCCGACGACCTCGGCCCAGTACTTCCACCTGCTGCGTCGCCAGGCCCGCCTGGCCAAGCCGCGACCCCTGATCATGATGACTCCAAAGAGCCTGCTGCGCGAGAAGCGGGCGGCGACGACGCTGAGCGACCTCACCACCGGGCACTTCCGCTTCGTGCTCGATGACCCCGAGGCCCAGGACCGCCGCGACAGCGTCACCCGCCTGATCCTCTGCTCGGGCAAGGTCTACTACGACGTCGACAAGCACGAAAAGCGCGCCGAGGCCGACCACGTGGCCATCGCCCGTGTCGAGCTGCTGTACCCGTTCGCGCGGACCGAGATCCGCGAGCTGGTGGCCTCCTATCCCAACCTCAAGGAGGTCATGTGGATGCAGGAGGAGCCGCAGAACATGGGCGCCTGGCCGTACATGCAAAACCGGATCCGCGACATCATCCCCGAGGAGCTGGAGTTCCGGTACGTCGGCCGGCCACGGCGGGCCTCCCCGAGCGAGGGGTACCCGGACGCCCATCGCATGGAGCAGGAGCGGATCGTGTTGACCGGGCTGTCCAAGCGCCAGTAGTCGCGCCGCGCCTCACGAGGGGCCGACGCGGGTGGTGCGGGCGTTGCCCCTGGCTAGTGGACGGGGAGCGGGGCGTCAGCGAGCCGGACGGGCTCACCGCACTCCGGGCAGCGGCGCATGCGCAGGCACGAACAGTGCTGGCTCTCGCAGTCGCGGCACCAGTAGGTGTGCTCGACACCCGTCAGCTGGGCGGGCGGCGCGGGCTGGTGCGCCGTGGTCTGGGTGGGGTCGGTGCTCATGGTGTCGATGTCGGCATCTGTTTGCAGATACACACAGTACGGCCCAAGGTTTCGTACAGATGTTGAGTTGCCGTTATGTCGCACCGCCCAGCCTTCCCGCGGGCCCGGACGGCGTGTGCCGGGCGGAAACCCGGACCGAGCGGGAAGGTTCCCCGACACCCGGGCGTCGGTAGCCTCCGGGCGATGAGCGAGACGCCGATCTTTACGCTGCACGGCCTACGCAAGGCCTACGGCTCGGGCAAGGTGATCCTCGACGATGTGACGTTGTCGTTCCTTCCCGGGGCGAAGATCGGGGTGGTCGGCGTCAACGGCACCGGCAAGTCGACGCTGCTGCGCCTGATGTCCGGGATCGACGACGAGTTCACCGGCACGGCCGCCCTGAAGCCCGGTGCCACGGTAGGCCTACTCGAGCAGGAGCCGGCGCTGGACCCCGACCGCACGGTGCGCGAGAACGTCAGCGACGGCCTGGGCGAGGTCCGCGAGCTGATGACCCGCTTCGAGGAGCTCGGCGCCAAGCTCGGCGAGCCGCTGGGCGACGACGAGATGCAGCATGTGCTCGACACCTACGGCCGCCTGCAGGAGCAGATCGAAGCGGCCGACGGCTGGAACCTCGACCGCCGGCTGGACATCGCGATGGAGGCCCTGCGCGTCCCCGACGGCGATCGCGACGTGACCAAGCTCTCCGGCGGCGAGCGGCGACGGGTCGCGCTGTGCCGATTGTTGCTGCGCGCGCCCGATCTGCTGCTGCTCGACGAGCCCACCAACCACCTCGACGCCGAGTCGGTCGCCTGGCTCGAGCGGCACCTGGCCGAGTACGCCGGCACGGTCGTGGTGGTCACCCACGACCGCTACTTCCTCGACAACGTCTGCGGCTGGATCCTCGAGCTCGACCGTACGTCGGCCTTCCCCTTCCGGGGCAACTACTCGGCCTGGCTGGAGCACAAGCAGGCCCGCCTGGCCCAGGAAGAGCGCGAGGGCAGCGCCCGCCAGCGTGAGCTGGCCCGCGAGCTGGAGTGGGTGCGGATGAACCCGCGGGCCCGCCAGGCCAAGAGCAAGGCCCGGATCGACAACTACGAGCGCCTTGCCTCCCAGCACGAGGCGGCCACCGACCGGATCTCCCACGCACAGATCTCCATGCCGCCGGGACCGCGCCTCGGCGACTCGGTCATCGAGGCCGACGGGGTCACGAAGGGCTTTGGCGACACGCTGCTGATCGACGACCTGAGCTTCTCGCTGCCGCCGGGCGGCATCGTCGGCGTGATCGGAGCCAACGGCGCCGGCAAGACCACGCTGTTTCGGATGATCGTCGGCGAGGAGGAGGCCGACGCCGGGCAGCTGAAGATCGGCGAGACGGTCGAGATGGCCTACGTCGACCAGTCGCGTGACAGCCTCGACGCCGGCGCGACCGTCTGGGAGGAGATCTCCGACCGCAAGGACACGGTCGAGCTCGGCGACCGCGAGATCGCCAGCCGCGCCTACGTGGCGGCGTTCAACTTCAAGGGCGCCGACCAGCAGCAGAAGGTCGGCACGCTGTCCGGCGGCGAGCGCAACCGCGTGCACCTGGCCAAGCTGCTGCGCCGGGGCGGCAACGTGGTCCTGCTCGACGAGCCGACCAACGACCTCGACGTGGAAACCCTGCGCGGGCTCGAAGGCGCGCTGGAGACGTTCCCCGGGTGCGCGGTGGTCATCAGCCACGATCGCTGGTTCCTGGACCGGCTGGCGACACACATCCTCGCCTTCGAGGGCGACTCGGAGGTCGTGTGGTTCGAGGGCAACTACGGGGCCTACGAAGCCGACCGCCGGCGCCGCCTGGGCGACGAAGCCGCCAACCCGCGGCAGATCAAGTACAAGCGGCTGGCCGGCTGACCGTGGAGGGCGGAACGGCGCCCGGCGGACCGCGGGTCACGGCCACCGAGCGCCGCGAGGCCGAGCGGATGCTCAAGCGTGACCGGCCCGGGTCGCTGTACCCGGCGGTCCGCTGGTTCTCCTGGGCCGAGACGGCGGTGTTCGCCGGGCTGCTGGTCGCCTGGCTGGTGCCGGGGCTCGAGGCGGCCGAGATGGTGTTCGGCTGGGGCCACGGGGTCGGCTACCTCGCCTTGCTCGCGCTGCTGTTCGTCGCGGTCATCCGGCACGAGGTGCCGTTCTGGCTGTTCCTGGCAACGGCGACGCCGCTGGGCCCCGTCGGATCGGTCCTCGGCCTGGCCGTGCTGGACCGCCGGCGGGCTGCCCGGGCCCCATCGGCGGCCTGAGCGCACCATGAAAATGGTTTAGTGACGAGACCGTCGGTGGTAGGATGGAAACCGCCGAGCGGAGCTCGGCACCCTGGATCCCGGATCTTTCCGCCACCGGGGTCTCATGCGCACCGGCCTTCCCTGGCCGTGCGCATCGGCGGGCGACGCGTCCGAGTGGGATCCCTGCCCCCGCTCGGACGCACGCCCACGCCGTCGCGACGCCCCTCGGGGGACCTGAGAGGTCGCGGGGCCGGCCACGCATCCGTGGCCGAGCGCACTCGCCCGAACCGGCGGACGCGTTTGGGTCGCCGGTAGGCTGGGCCGGTGGCCGAGCACGTGACCTTCTGCCGGATCTGCGAGCCACTGTGCGGGATGGTCGCGACGGTCGAGGACGGGAAGGTCACCAAGCTGCGGCCCGACGGCGAGCATCCGCTGTCCCAGGGGTTCGCGTGCCCCAAGGGGATCGCGATGTCGCAGGTCCACAACGACGAGGACCGCATCCTGTACCCGCAGCGGCGCCGGGCTGACGGCAGCTTCGAGCGCGTCAGCTGGGAGCAGGCTCTCAGCGAGATCGCCGAACGGCTGCACGACGTCATCGACACCCACGGCCGAGACTCCGTCGCCTGGTACATGGGCAACCCGGGCGCCTTCTCCTACTCCCACCCGCTGTGGGTCAAGGGGTTTCTCGACGGGCTCGGCTCGCCCCACTACTACACGGCCGCCTCGCAGGACATCAACAACCGGTTCGCCGCCAGCGCCCTGCTCTATGGCTCGCCGCTGATGGTCCCGATCCCCGACCTGCAGCGGACCGACTTCCTGCTGATGGTCGGCGCCAATCCGCTGGTCTCCCACGGCAGCCTGCTCAGCGCCCCGCGGATCCGCGAGCAGCTGCGCGCCATCGACGATCGCGGTGGGCGGGTCGTCGTGGTCGACCCCCGGCGCAGCGAGACGGCCGGGGCCCACGAACATCTGCCGGTCCGTCCCGACGGCGACGCCCCGATGCTGCTGTCGCTGCTGCACGTGCTGTTCTCCGAGGGCCTGATCGACCACGAGGCCGTCGACGATCAGGCCCGCGGCCTCCAGGGGCTTGCCGCGATGTGCGCGGCCTGGAACCCCGAGATGGCCGCGGAGCTCTCCGGCGTCGCGCCCGACACGATCCGCGCGCTCGCCTGGGACCTCGCGGCGGCCGACCAGGCCGCGGTCTACGGGCGCACCGGCTCCTGCCTCGGGCGCTTCGGCACGCTCGTCTCCTTCCTGCTCGACGCGCTGAACGTCGTCACCGGCAACCTCGATGCCCCGGGCGGCGCCGTGTTCGGCGAGCCGCCGCTGGCCCTCGACGACATCGCCGAGCGGTTCGGCCTTGCGACGTACGGCGCCGTCCGTTCTCGCCTCGGCGGCTTTCCCGACGTGATCGGCAACCTTCCCGCATCGCTGATGGCCAAGGAGATCACGACCCCCGGGCCGGGGCAGATCCGCGCGATGTTCGTCTCGGCCGGCAACCCGATGCTGTCCTGCCCCAACGGCGACGAGCTCTCCGAGGCACTCGACGAGGTCGAGCTGCACGTGGCGCTGGACATCTACCGCAACGAGACCAACGCGAAGGCCGACTACCTGCTGCCGACGACGACCTTCCTCGAGCGCGAGGACCTGCCAATCGTCTTTCTCGGCTTCTTCACCACGCCGTTCATCCAGTACACCGAGCCGGTGGTCGAGCCCGCCGGCGAGGCCCGCCAGGAGTGGGAGATCATCGAGGACCTGGCCCGGCCGCTGGGCGTCACCCCGTCGAGCATCTGGCCGTTGCGCCTGCTCGGACGCACGGGTGTGCGGCTTACCCCCCAGCGGCTCGTCGACCTGCTGCTGCGCACCGGTCCGCGCGGCGACCTGTTCGGCCTGCGTCGCGGCGGGCTGAGCCTCGCCCGGCTGCGCGACCGTCCCCACGGCGAGATCCTCGACGAGCACATCGAGACCGGGGTCCTGGCCGCCAAGGTCCGCCACCGCGATCGTCGCGTGCGTCTGGATCCGCCGGAGATCGTCGGCGAGGTCCGCCGGCTCGCGCGGGCCGGGCGCGGCGACCCCAGGTTCCCGCTGCGGCTGATCGGCCTGCGCGAGCTGCGCTCGCACAACTCGTGGATGCACAACGCGCCGCTGCTCTTGCGCGGCGGGCGCACGGTCGCCGCCCGGGTCCACCCCGACGACGCCGAGGCCGCGGGCCTCGCCGAGGGTCAGCCCGCCTACCTGCGCTCACCCCACGGCGAGATCGAGCTGGAGGTCATGGTCACCGACGAGGTCAGCCGCGGCACGGTCGCGGTGCCCCACGGCTGGGGCCACGGCCGGGGCGCCGGCTGGACCCGCGCCAACGAGACCGGGGGCGCGAACGTCAATCAGCTCGCCTCCTCGGATCCGGCCGACCTCGAGCGGTTGGCGGGCATGGCCCACCTCAACGGCATCGCGGTCCGACTGGACCCGGTCGCCGAGCGCGACGACGAAGCCGGAGCCGCGGCCGAGCCCGCCGCCGCCACCGTCGCCAGCTGACGCCCGCGCGGTCGGGGGTGCGCGGGTCCAACCCTGCAAACACCCCGCCATAGGGACGGTTTCGTTGGGTTCGCGCTCCCGCGTTCCACGAACCCTGCAAACACCCTCCGATCGCGAGGCTTTCGTTGGGTTCGCCTGGGTCGGGCTTCGTCGATGCGCGGCGCGGAACGCGGTGGCGGCCCCAGCCGTCAGGGGCGGTCGGCGCCCGTGCGGGCGACGACCCAGGAGGTGATGCGGGGCGTCAGCCGGGCCGACAGGGCGCTGGCGCGCAAGGTGAACGGGAGGAAGACATCGCCGGCCTCGTCCTCGACCGCGGAGGCGACGGCCTCGCCGACCTCGGAGGGCTCGAGCTTCGGCATCAGCTTCGAGACCCCCGGCAGCCGATCCGCGGCACCCGGGTTGTTGTCGAAGTAGTCGCTTTTCACCTCGCCGGGGATGACCTGGGTGACGGTCAGGCCCGTGCCATGCAGATCGGCGCGCAGCGCCTCGGTCATTCCGCGCATCGCCCAGCGGGCGGTGGCGTAGCCGGCCGAGCCCGGCCACGGCGCGTAGGCGGCCGGGGTGTTGAGCGTCACCAGCACGCCGGAGTCGCGGCGCACCATCGCCGGCAGGAAGGCCCTGGTCACGAACAACGCCCCGAGCGCCGGCACGCGGATCATCTGCTCGAGCTCCTCGGGGTCCGTCTCCTCGAGGAACAGGAACCGTCCGGCGCCGGCGTTGTTGACCACGACGTTGGGCGTCCGTTCGGCGAGGATCTCGTCGGCGACCGCCTGGACCGCCTCGTGGTCGCCGACATCGCACGGGTGCACCGTTGCGATGCCGCCCGCCGACTCGACCTGCTCGGCGACATCCTCGAGCTTGGACCGTGTGCGCGACAGCAGCGCGACGCGAGCGCCGCGCTTGCCGAAGGCCTTGGCCGTCTCGGCGCCGATCCCGCTCGATGCCCCCGTGACCACGGTGCTCGCGTCGCGGAGGTTCACGGTCGGCCTAGCGCTTGTCCTGCTGGGCGCTTGACATCTCGTCGCCCATGTCGGCCGCCCCGAGCTTGGCGGCCACCTTGCCGATCGGCTCGGGAGCCACGAGACCGAGCTGGGCCGCGACCCGCAGCTGGCGCGGGGCAACGACGATCTCGCCGACGTTGTCGGTCACGGCCTCGACCACACCGGCCCCCACTTCCTCGGGGCTGCTGGTCCCGACGTACCCGGGCACCTGGCCGCCCCCGTCGGCGAACATCCCGGCGTCGCGGATGAACCCCGGCGAGACGATCGACGCTCCGACGCCCGAGCCGCGCAGGTCCTCGCGCGTGCCGAGCGCGAAGCCCCGCAGCCCGAACTTCGTCGCGTTGTACAGCGAGGTGCGGGCCGTCGCGATCTTGCCCGACAGCGACGCGACGTAGACGAGGTGGCCCGAAGCCCGCTCCTGCATCGGGGGAAGCAGCTCGCGGGTCATCTGCACCGGCGCCTCGAGGTTGACCCGCAGCGCCCGCTCGATCTGCTCGGCGCTGAAGTCGGCGATCAGGCCACTGCCGGGGAGCCCGGCGTTGGCCACCAGCACGTCCACGATCCCGGCTCGCCCGCACAGCTCGGCGGCAGCGCCCGGCTCGGCCAGGTCCGCTTCCTGGGCCTCGTGGTCGCCCGGCAGCTCGTCGGCCAGCGCCTCGAGATCGGCCAGGGTGCGGCCGCTGAGGATCAGGGTGCCACCACGGGCCGCGACGGCTTCGGCGATGGCCCGGCCGAGCCCGCCGGTCGCGCCCGTCAACAGCACCCGTGCCCCTTGGAGATCCATTGCCGGCCAACCTACCACCGGGTCCGCTGCACCGAGGCCGCCCAGCGCAAGCGAGCTGCAGGCGGCGTGTCAGGCAGACGGGCAGGAGCGTCCGACAGCTCTCGGTTGGCACCGAGAGCAACCGTGGGTGATACTCGCGCCATGGGGAACGCAGGCAGGATGCGCACGTCGGTGTCCGGTCACCACCAGGGCTCGCTGCCGCGCCGGGCAGCGAACATCGTCGCCGTCACGTTGCTCGCCCTCGCGGCCGCGCTTTCGATGGCCACGGCCGCCCAGGCCGTGACGCTCGAGGCCGAGGACGTCCTGCCTCCCGGCCAGAGCGGGTTCGTCTCGAACGCCGGCCTCGCGTCCGGCGAGGGCTCGCCCCACCTCGACGACCAGGTGAGCCTGTTTCGCAACTTCGACTACAAGCCCCACAGCTTCCTGCAGCCGGGAACGACCGAGATCCCCGAGCCCGGCGTACGGATCGTCCGCGACAATTTCGGCGTTCCCGCCGTGTACGGAACCACCGACCCGAAGGCCTGGTTCGGCGTCGGCTACGCGATCGCCCAGGACCGGCTGTTCGAGCTCGAGCTGTTCAAGCGTGCCACCTCGGGACGCCTGGCCGAGATCCTCGGACCATCGTTTTTGCCCGACGACATCGTCGCCCGGCGCGACTACTACACCGACCCCGAGATCGACGCCCAGCTGAGCAACGTCGGCCCGGTCATCACGGCGCGCATCAACGCCTACCGCGACGGGATCAACGCCTGGATCGACGAGGTCCAAAAAGATCCGGTCAACAAGCTTCCCGGCGAGTACACCGCGCTCGGCGTCCCGCTGACCGACTGGACGGTGCGCGACACCGGCCGGATCGGCGTCTTCCTCGCCCGCACCGTGCCGTCGGGCGACGGTATGGAGCTCGAGAACGCCCACGCGCTCAAGGCCATGGGCTCCGACTACTTCACGCTGCACCCGCTGCGCAACAAGGGCCGGCGCACGACCATCCCGCGTTCCGAGGGTGAGTTCCCCTCCCAGCCCGGCCGCACCCGGGCCGACGAGCGCCGCGGCGTCAGCAACTCCGTCGAGTTCCTCAACGGGCTCGACCTGCCCTCGGTCGAGATCCCGCCGGCACGCAACGACAACCGGGAGATGAGCCAGGAGGCCGAAATGTCCCGCGCCTCGGCGGCGCGTTCGGCCCGCAAGGCCGAGCGCAGCGACAGCGAGAGCGCCGGCCTGCGTGCAGCCCGCGAACGGCTGTCGAAGATCGACAGCGTCATCGGTGACAAGCGCGGCTCGTTCATGTGGGCCATGCGCGACCGCACCCGACCCAAGCGCAAGCGCACCTACCTGTACAACGGACCGCAGCTCGGCTTCTCCATCCCCGAGCTCTTCGTCGAGTTCGAGGTCCACTCGCCCCGGACCGAGGCCCGCGGGGTCAGTGCGCCCGGCGTGCCGCTGATGGCCATCGGCCACAACGGCCACGTCACGTGGGGCTTTACGTCCGGGCTCTCCGACGAGGATGACCTCTACGTCGAGGACCTGGCCGGGGCGGAGCGCTACCGGTTCCGCGGCGCCGAGCGGCAGATGAGCTGCCGCGACGAGACGTTCACCTTCCGCACCCCGCCGACCGACCTGCCGGACTCCGTCGGCGGCAGCGGCGACAGCTCGGGCCCGCCGGCCGGCGCCCGGACCGAGCGGATCTGCCGGACCCTGCACGGCCCCGTCCAGCGGCGCGGCTCCGGCAAGGCCTACGCCCGCCGCTACGCGATCTGGAACCGCGAGATCGAGACCATCACCGGCCTGACCGACCTCACCGAGTCCCGCTCGATCACCGACGTGGACAAGGCGATGCAGAAGGTGACCTGGAACGAGAACGTGATCGCCGCGGACGACCGCGGCAACATCGGCTACTGGCACCCCGGACTGCACCCGCTGCGGCCCAAGAACTACGACGAGCGGTTCCCCTACCCCGGGACCGGCGAGGCCGAGTGGCGCGGACTGCTCCCCCGCTCCAAGACACCTCACGTGATCAACCCGAAGCAGGGGTGGTTGACGAACTGGAACAACATGCCCTCCGCCGGCTGGACCAACGGCGACGCCCCGGCGCGCGAGCGGATGAATGGCCCGTATCACCGGGTGCGGCTGCTCGAGCGGTACGTGGGGCGGGTCGAGAACGATCCCGACTACCTGAGCTCCAAGCGGATAGTGCGGCGGTCAGGCACGACCGCCCAGCAGCGGCCCTTCGCCGAGAGCGCACTGCGCCGCGCCCGCGACGCAGCGTCGGGCCAGGGCCGCAGCACGCTCGACGCCCTGTTGCGCTGGAACGGCAACTACCACATCGCCAACAGCGCGGGCACCGTCGATCCTGGCGTCGCGATCTGGGAGGAGTTCAAGGACCAGCTCGAGGCACGGATGCTCCGGCGCCTGCCCAAGGAGGCACGTCTGCTGGTCGGCGAGACGAGCCTGTCGCACCAATTCGACATCTCCAACGGCGAGTCGGTCGCGTTGCAGCGCGAGTCCGCAGGGTCCTACGCCCGCGCTGCCGACGCCACCGCCGCAGCGCTGACCCGGCGCTACGGGACGTCCGACATCCGGCGCTGGCGCGAGCGTCGGCGCCTGTACCCGGTGGCCGCCCAGGGCGCCGGGGCGGTGCCCAAGCTGCCGTTCTTCGACCGCGGCACCTGGGAGCAGTCGGTCGCCATGGGGTCCTGCTCGGACATCCCCCGCGGCGACGACGAGTTCGACGCGCCGCCCTGCTGAGGCGGCTCTGAACCGTCCCGGGGTGTCCGGGGTCGAACGCGACACGGCCCCCCGGGGGGGCGCCCCGCGAGACCACCATGCCCGAGATCGACGCCATCCTCCCCGTGCTCGACGAGGCCGAGGCCATCCCCTCGGTCCTCGGACGGTTTTCCGGTGACCACCGCCCCCTCGTGGTCGACAACGGCTCGACCGACGGGTCCGCCGAGGTGGCCAGGCGACTCGGGGCTCGTGTGGTCAGCGAGCCGCGCCGGGGGTTCGGGGCGGCCTGCTACGCCGGACTGCTCGCAGCAGAGACCGAGGTCGTGTGCTTCATGGACTGCGATGGCTCGCTGGACGCGCGCGAGCTGCCGCGGGTCAGCGACCCCGTCTTGGCCGGCGACGCCACGCTCGTACTCGGCGCCCGGCAGGCGGCAGGCGATGCGTGGCCGTGGCACGCCCGGGTGGCCAACCGCGTCCTCGCAACCGAGGTCCGGCGACGCAGCGGAGTGGCCCTGGCCGACCTCGGCCCCATGCGCGCCGCCCCCCGCCAAGCCCTGCTGGACCTCGGACTGACCGACAGGCGGTTCGGCTGGCCGCTGGAGATGGTGCTCCGGGCCGTAACCTCCGGCTGGGAGCTGGCCGAGGTCCCCGTCACCTACGCGCCGCGCATCGGCACCTCGAAGGTCACGGGGTCGGCGCGCGGAACGATGCGCGCCGTACGCGACATGGCGCTGGCGTTGCGATGAGCGATACCACGCTGCTGGTCATCGCCAAGGAGCCGGTGCCCGGCCAGGTCAAGACGCGGCTCACGCCGCCGCTGGCCGCCACGCAGGCGGCGGCCCTGGCCGAGGCCGCCCTGCACGACACCCTCCAGGCGGTGGCGGACACCCCGGCGAAGCGCCGGATCCTCGTGCTCGACGGCAACCCCGGCCCCTGGCTTCCGGCCGGCTTCGAGATCGTCGCGCAGGGCGACGGCGACCTCGGGGCGCGGCTCACGGCCGCGTTCGCCGCCGCCGACCATCCGGCGCTGCTCGTGGGCATGGACACGCCGCAGGTGACCCGTCCCCTGCTCGAGGACGCTGTGGGCACGCTGTCGCGCCCTGACGTCGATGCGGTCATCGGCTCCGCGGTCGACGGCGGCTACTGGGCCATCGGCTTCTCCCAGCCCACCCCGGGCGCCTTCGACGAGGTGCCGATGAGCCGGGGCGACACCGGCGACGCGCAGCGGCGGCGCCTGGACGCGCTCGGTCTCCGCTGGGCCGAGCTGGCGGCCCTGCGCGACGTCGACGAAATCGACGACGCCCGCGCGGTCGCGCAGCTGGCTCCCGACACCCGGTTCGCCCGGGTGGTTGCCGAGCTGGGGGCGGTGGGCTGACATGGACGCACCGCGGCTCCTGGTGGCCCTGACCATCGCCGGGGCGCTCTCGGCCGTCGCGGGCTGCGGTTCGGAGTCCCCGTTTCCGCCCGCCGCCGAGCCCGACGACGCGCCCGTGGTCGAGCGCGAGCCCGCCGGCCGGACCGTCGAGGTCGGCAACGGTCCTGAGGGCATCGTCGCGGCCGAGTCGGCCGGCCGCATTGCCGTGGGCCTGCGCAACCCCGACCAGCTGGCGCTGCTGAACGCCCGGACCGGCCGCGTGGAGCGGCGGGTCGACCTGCCCGAGTCCCCCCGGCACCTGGCTCTCGGCCCCGACGGCGAGGTGCTGGTCCCGGCCGAGCGGGCCAACCGCTTTCTCACCGTCGACCCCGCCGACGGGACCACCCGCGAGCTCGAGGTCGGAGAGTTCCCGCACGACGCCGCCGTGGTGGGCGGCCGCACCGTGGTGGCCGACGAGCGCTCCAGCACCCTGTCGGTGATCGACGGCGACCGGGTCGCCCAGACCCTGCCCACGGCCGAGCAGCCCGGCGGGACCGTCGCCGTCGGCGACCGGCTGGCCGTGGTCGCCGTGGCCCAGCGCGTGGTGACCCTCTACGACGCCCGCCGCGAGCTCACCCAGACGGCCCGCATCGAGGCCGGGGTCGGACCCACGCACGCGGCCACCGACGGCACCCGCCTGTTCGTCGTCGACACCCAGGGCGACGCGCTGCTGCGCTTCGCCCTCACCCCCAAGCTGCGCCTGGCCGGGCGCACCACGCTGCCCGGGTCGCCGTACGGCATCGCCGTCGACGCCAAGCGCAACCGCGCCTGGGTGACCCTGACCGGCCGCAACGAGCTGGTCGAGCTCGACATCTCCCAGACGGCCAAGGCCGTGCGCACCCTCCCGACCGTCCGCCAGCCGAACACGGTGGCCGTCGATACGCGCGACGGGCGCGTCTTCGTGGCCGGGCGGGCCGAGGGACAAGTCCAGATCATCGACCCATGACCGCCGGGCACCCCCACCAGGAGAGGATCGCAACGTGCCAGCACGCCTGAAACGGTTGCTCGAGAACCCCCCACCCGGACCCTTCCGCGAGGGCTTTTGGCGCAGTCCCATCCGCGGCCCGTGGCTGGCCTCGGTCCTGAGTAGCGCGCTGCTGCCGCTGATCGTGATCTGCGCGGTCACCGGCTTCGTGTCGCATGCGGCCTATGATCCCGAGCTGGGCTCCAACTCGGTCACCGGACCCTCGCCGCTGCCGATCGAGTTGTTGCCCTTCGACTGGCCCGCGACCTGGCCGTGGCTGTACGCGGTGAACCAGGGCCTGCACGTGGTCGCGGGGATCGCCGCCATCCCGATCCTGCTGGCGAAGCTGTGGGCGGTCATCCCCAAGCTCTTCGAGTGGCCGCCGGTGCGCTCGGTCGCCCACGCCCTGGAGCGACTGTCGCTGGCGCTGCTGGTCGGCGGCTCGCTGTGGGTGCTGTTCAGCGGCGTGCTGAACATCCAGCTGTTCTACCCGTGGCCGTTCCCGTTCGTGCCGGCCCACTACTACGGCGCGATCGTGTTCCTGGGTGCCCTGCTCTTCCATCTGGTGATCAAGCTGCCCGTGGTGGCCGCCGCGCTGCGCGAGCGGGGGCTGACCCCGCTGCGCGAGGACGCCGCCCACACCGAGCCCGAGCCACCCCTCGCCGCGCTGGGAGAGATCCAGCACACCAGCGCTCCGGCGGCGCCCGGTCCCACGACGGTCTCGCGTCGGGCCCTGCTCGGCACCGTCGCGGCCGGGTCAGCCGGCCTGGTGGTCCTCACGGCCGGGCAGAGCATCGGCGGTCCGCTGCGCCAGGTGTCGATCCTCGCCCCGCGCGGGCGGGAGTACGGCGACGGACCCAACGACTTCCCCGTCAACAAGACCGCCCAGGGGCGCGGCATCACCGAGGAGATGGTCGGATCCAGCTGGCGCCTGACGCTCGTGGGCAGCGCTCGGGTCGAGCTCTCGCGCGAACAGCTGCTGGCTCTGCCGCAACGGACCCACACCCTGCCCATCGCCTGCGTCGAGGGCTGGTCGAGCACCCAGGACTGGACCGGCGTGCCGCTGCGCGATCTGGCCACCCTGGCCGGGGTACCCGCCGACCGGGCGGTGTTCGTACAGTCGCTGCAAGAGGGCGGCTCCTTCCGCAAGGTGACGCTGAACCCCGGGCAGGTCGCCGACTCACGGTCCCTGCTGGCCTTGAAAGTCAACGAGGCCGACCTGTCGCTCGACCACGGCTTCCCCGCCCGCATCATCGTCCCCGCCCTGCCGGGGGTCCACTGCACCAAGTGGGTCTCGAGCCTCGACTTCACCAAGGAGGCCTGATGCTGCGCGACCGCTACGGCGCCGGACCGTTGCACCTGCTGGCCGCGCTCACGGCGTTCGCCATCGCGGGATACGGATTCGTCGCCTACTTCGACGAGCTGCCGCTGTACGGGTTCGCCGTCTGGTTCACGGGAGCGATCCTCATCCACGACGCCGTGCTGTACCCGCTGTACTCGTCGCTCGGGACGCTGGCTACCCGGGCCGCGGGCGAAAGCGCCGATGAGGTGAGCCCCTCCCGTGCCCAGGCGTTGAACCACGTGCGGGTCCCACTCGTCCTCTCGTTTTTCATGCTGGTCGTCTACTTTCCCCTGATCGTCGGCTTCGGACGCGAGCGCTACGAGGCGGCCAGCAACCTCTCGGGCTCGGTCTACCTCGGCCGGTGGCTCGCCCTCTCGGCGGCGCTGTTCGTCGCCTCTGCCCTGATTTACATCGCCTCCGCCGCCTGGCGGGCCCGGCGGGGATGACCTCGGGGCAGCGGCTCGCCCGGGTACCAGCGGCGCTGCCGGCCGGGATCGACCGCAAGGCCAAGGCCTTGCTCGCGCCCGCCGTACTGGTCGCGTGCGCGCTCACGGTGGCGGTCGGGCTGTCGCTGCACGTGTCTGGCGTCGAGCTGGGGACGGCGCTGCCCCCCTTCCTGGCCGTGTGGAAACCCCAGCTTGACGTGCTGGCGGTGGTCGGGCTCCCGCTAACCGTTCTCTGCGCCGTCGGAGCGGTCCGGCTGGCCCGATCATCGGCCGGCCCGCTGCCGTTCGCCCTGGGCCTGGGTGCGGTGGCCGTCGTGTCGCGCGTGGCCCTGTCGATGGTCCGCGACGGGGCGGCCGGGTGGTACTCGATGCTGGGGACCACCGGCGGCGTCCCTGTGGTGGGCGGCAACGGGGAGGCACGCAACGAGTACCTGGCCTCGATCGGTGCGCTCGACGTCGGGCCCCTGAACTTCCTGGACCGCTACGCCGAGGTCGTGACCACCCTCGCGATCCATCCCTCGGGTCACCCGCCCGGGATGCTGCTGGTCCTCGCGACGCCGGGGTTGAGCTGGCCCCCGGCCGCGGCCGGGCTGATGATCGTGGCCGGCGCGGCAGCGGTCCCCCTGACCTACCTTCTCGCTCGCCGCTTGATCGGCGAACCGGCGGGACGGGCCGCCGCCGTAATGGCTGCCTTCGCCCCGTCGGCGCTGATGTACGGCGCCACCAGCGCCGACGCGCTGTTCGCCACCGTGGCCCTGCTGGCCGTCCTCGGCCTCACGGCGTCGAGCACTGCGCTGCGCGCTGCCGGCGCAGTGGGGGTCGCCGTGGCGTCGTTTTTCAGCTACGCGCTGCTGGCGGCCGGCGCGCTGGCGGTGGTGGTGGTCCTGCGCCGGGATGGGGTACGTCCGGCCGTCGCGGTCGCGACCTGGGCCGGGGCCGCGGTGGTCGGCTTCTACGCCCTGTTGGCCGTGCTGACCGGCTTCGACGTGTTCGGCGCACTGGCCGGGACAGAAGACGCGTACCGTCGAGGGATCGCCAGCCTCCGCCCCTACGCCTTCTGGATCGTCGGTTCGCCCGCCGCCTTCCTCGTCGCCGCCGGCCTGCCCGTCACCTGGTATGCCGCCCGGTCCCTCGCACGGGGGAACTCCGCGGCTCTCGCCGTGGCTGCGGTGATCGTGGTGGCCGCCGTGGCGGGCTTCACCAAGGCCGAGACCGAGCGGATCTGGCTGTTTCTCATTCCCCTGCTGTGCGTGGCCGCCGCGGCCGCGATGCCGCGCGCCCGCCTGCCCGTGGTCACGGCGTTGCTCGTCGGGCAGGCGGTCGGGGCCGAGCTGCTGCTGGGAACCCACTGGTGACCCGTGTCCTGGTCACCGGCGGGGCGGGCTTCATCGGCTCGCACCTGGTCGACGCGCTGCTCGCCGAGGGGAGCGCCGTCCGCGTGCTCGACAACTTCGACTCACTCGCCCACCCCGAGGGGCCGGCGGCGTCGCACCTGTCGTCGGAAGCCGAGCTGATCACCGGCAGCGTCTCCGATCCCGACGCGGTGGCCACGGCGCTCGAGGGGGTCTCGATCGTCTACCACCTGGGCGGCGTCGTCGGAAACGGCGAGTCGATGGTCAACGTCCGGCGCGCTACCGAGGCCAACAGCCTGGGCACGGCCACCTTGCTCGAGGCGGTGCTCGCCCGCCGGGAGAAGATCCGCCGCCTCGTCGTGGCCTCCTCGATGGTGGTCTACGGCGAGGGGGCCTACCGGTGCCCCGAGCACGACGAGATCGCGCCGGGCCCTCGACCCACCGCGCAGCTCGAACGCCGCGATTGGGAGCCGCGGTGCCCGCACTGCGACCGCACCCTGGAGCCAACCCCGATCCCGGAGTCGTGGCCGCTGGCCCCGCTGAGCGTCTATGGGATCACCAAGCGCGACCAGGAGGAGCTGTGCCTGGTCCTCGGCCGGGCCTACGGCCTGGAGACCGTGGCGCTGCGCTACCTCAACGTCTACGGGCCCCGCCAGGCGCTCGGCAACCCGTACACCGGTGTCGCGGCGATCTTCGCCTCGCGGCTGCTCGCGGGGCGCCGGCCCCTGATCTTCGAGGACGGCGGCCAGCTGCGAGATTTCGTCCACGTCGACGACATCGTGGCCGCCACGCGTGCGGCCGGCACGGCCCCCGACGCGCCGGGCCGAGCGTTCAACGTCTCCACCGGCCGGCGGGTGTCCATCCGCCAGATCGCCGAGCTGCTGGCCGCCGCGATGGGTTCGGAGCTCGAGCCCGAGGTGACCGGCGAGTTCCGTCACGGCGACATCCGCCACTGCCTGGCCGACGCGACCGCCGCGCGCGAGCGGCTGGGCTTCGTGGCCGAGCACCGGCTCGAGGACCGGATCGACGAGCTCGTGGCGTGGGTCGAGCAGCAGACGGTCAGCGAGCGCGGCGACGAAGCGCTGGCCCAGCTGCGGGGACGGGGCCTGGTCGGTTGACCCCGCGCCGGCTCACCTACGCCGCGCGCTCGCTCGTTTCCGCGGCAACCACGTAGAGACCGAGCCCGTCCGGGACTCCCTTGATCTCGGCGGCCGGCTTCTCGGTCAGCTCGGACGCCTCTTCCTCGAGATCGGCCAACGCCGTCTCGGAGACCACGACCTCGTCGCCGGCGGCCGCATCGGCGAGGCGGGCGGCGATGTTGACGTCCACCCCGAAGTAGTCGCCTCCGAGCCGCCGAGGGCGGCCCACGTGCACGCCGGCCCGTAACCGGGGGTCGTAGCCGTCGATGGCGATCGCGGCGACGCTGCGTTGGGCCTGGCGGATCGCCTCCAGGGCATCGGGCGGGTGGTCGAACACGGCCATCATGCCGTCGCCGATCCACTTGACCACGCACCCATCGCGGGCCTTGACCTCGGGCTCGATCGCGTCCCCCACGTCGCGCAGGAGCCCGACAGCCGCATCGTCGCCGGCCTCCAGCGCCCAGTCCGAGAAGCCCACGAGATCGGTGAAGGCGATCGCCTTCGGTGTGTCGCCGCGCCCCCGTCCCTGCGCCTCGGAGACCGACTGCCAGAGCTGGAGCGCGCCCAGCCCGGCCTGGCGCAGCGCCGACGGCTGCTCGTTGACCGTCCCGGCGACGCGGCGCCCCACGATATGGGTCTGCTCGGCTCCGGCCGTCGACAGCGAGTCGCCGTAGCGCCGGTCCCCGGGGAGAAGGTCCCGCAGCGTCTCGACGGCCTTGCGCGAGCGCGGGCTCTCGTCGGCCCTGCGGACAGCCTCCGCCACGCGTCGGCCACGGTCGGCCACGCGGACGCGCATCCGTTTGACCACGCCATCGTCGTTGCCGCCCTGCTCGCTCACCGGCCGACCCTATCGGGCCGGGGGGAGCGGGCCCCGAGATCATGTCCCCCGGGGCCCGGTCTCCCGGGTCAGTCGGGAATCGAGACCCGAACGCCGTCCTGGCTGCGGTCGGGGCCGCCGTTGCCGCGGGAGGTGCGGAGCCCGTGCGTCCCCCCGTTGCTCGCCACGGTCGTCGGACGCACGTCGCCGTCGCCGCCCTTGTAGGGGCCCGGCTTCTCTCGGGGCTTGCCCCCGGGGAAGGCCAGGCGGATGATGGTCCGGTGGACCATGCCGAGCTGCTTGCCGAACGGCCCAGCGTTGTAGGGCAGCTCGTAGCGCTCGCAGATCTCCTTCACCCGGGGAGCGATCTCGCTGTAGCGCGAGCTCGGCATGTCGGGGTACAGGTGGTGCTCGACCTGGTAGCCGAGGTTGCCGCTCATCACGTGGAAGAAGTCGCCTCCGGTGATGTTCGCCGCCCCCGAGAGCTGCCGGACGTACCAGCCGCCGCGCGTCTCGTCGGCCACCTCGTCCTGGGTGTAGACGTAGGTCTGGTCGGGGAAATGGCCGCAGAAGATGATCGAGTACGACCACAGGTTGCGGACCACATTCGCGGTGGCGTTGGCCGCAACGGTCGTCTTGAACGTGCGGGCTCCCTCGGCCAGGCCCTTGGATGCTCCTGCGGCGAGCACCCGCCGGCGGTTGCGCCGACGGGCCCAGCGGCCGATCGTGCCGCCGGCCTTCCATCCGCTCGGCGACCGTCCGGCGACCCCGCGTGCTTCCCAGGCGGTCACGGCGGCGCTGGTGGCCAGAGCGCTGACCAGCGGCCAACCGACGTAGTCCTTGACGATCTGGTCGCGGGCCTTGCCCCAGATCCCCTTCAGGTCATGGAGAACCTCTTCCGGGGACTTCTCACCCTCGCGCAACGCCTCGAGGTCGAGGTCGTGGAACGCCACACCCCACTCGAACAGCCCCATGAGGATGAGGTTGTAGATCGGCTGGGCCAGGTAGACCGGGTGCCACTTCTGGTGCGGGTCGATCCGCATGATCTCGTAGCCGAGATCCTTGTCCTTGCCCAGGATGTTGGTGTACGTGTGGTGGATGTAGTTGTGGGAGTGCTTCCACGCCTCGGCGCTCGAAGCCGAATCCCAGTCCCATGTCGACGAGTGGATCTGGGGATCGTTCATCCAATCCCACTGGCCGTGCATGACGTTGTGGCCGATCTCCATGTTCTCGAGGATCTTGGCCGCGCCCAGCGCCGCGGTGCCCGCGATCCACGCGGGCTTGTGCCGGGATCCCGTCAGCAGCGCACGCCCGAGGGCGATCAGCTGGCGCTCCATCTTGATGATGGAGGTGATGTAGACGCGGTCGCGGTCGCCAAGGTCCTCGAAGACCTCGTCGTGCAGCGCATCGAATTCCTCGGCCAGCTGCTCGAGCTGCTCGGCCGAGAGGCGGTCGAGAGGGTTCTCGACCACGGTCGTGTCTTTTTCCTTCTCGTCAACGGTCATGTCGTACTCCTTGTGGTCCTCATAGCTCGACCTCCACCGCGCCCTCAGGGGCGTTGATGCAGATCCGAATCTCTTCGCCTTCCTTGCCGTGCACCTTGCCGTTGCGCAGGTCGCGCACCTGGCCCGAGCGCAGCACGCCGATGCACGTGTGGCAGATGCCCTCCCGGCACCCGTGCTCCAGCTCCAGCCCCTGCTCCTCGCCTGCCACGAGGATCGGCGTCCCGCTGCCGACCTCGGTCTCCACGTCGCTCTCGGTGAAGGTGATCGTGCCGCCCTCGCCGCCGCCGCCCGCGTCGAGGGTCTTCTGGAACCGCTCGACGTGGAGCCGCTCGGTCTGACCCTGCTGCTCGAAGTACTCCTCGATCGCGTCGAGCATGGCCGGGGGACCCGAAGCGAAGACCTGGCGCTCGCGCCAGTCCGGGCAGCAGTCCTCGATGTCCGAGGGCTGCATCTCGCCCAACTGCCCGGTGTCCTGGATGTGCAGGTCGTAGGAGCCGTAGGTGTTCTCGAAGCGCGTCAATTCCTCGCGGAAGATGACGCGTTCACGGGTCTTGGCCGAGTGGTGGTGGAAGACGTCGGGCATCTCCCCGCGGCCGTCGAGGTGGCGCAGCATGCTCATGCACGGGGTGACCCCGCTGCCGGCGGTGATCAGCAGCATCTTGCCCGGAGCCTCCTCAGGGAGGACGAAATCGCCCTCGACGCCGCCCAGGCGCACCAGCGCACCCGGCTTGAGCTTGGTGTTGAGGTGGGGGGAGACCTTGCCGTCGGGGACGGTCTTGGGGGTAATCGAGATGTGGCCGTCCGGCCGCCGGGGGTCCGAGGTCAGCGAGTACGCCCGCCAGTGGTGGACGCCGTCCACGACGACTCCGACCCGCAGGTACTGGCCGGGCGTGTGGCCCTCCCAGCGAAAGCTCGGGCGGATGATGATCGTCACCGCGTCGTCGTTCTCCTGAACGATGCGCTCGACGCGGCCACGCACCTCGCGCGTGGACCACATCGGGTTGATCATCTCCAGGTAGTCGTCCGGCAGCAGGGGCGTGAACAGCCCCTCGACGGCACCGAGCGCGCGCTCGAGCATCCGTGGGACGGTCGGTGTGGCCCCTCGTTCAGGCATCCTTCACTGCTTCCCCCTCGACACCCATTCCAGACGTGCCACTCGACATTACCCTCAGGAACATTACCGTGAGTAGCCTAACGAGCCCAAACCCCGATCGGAGGCCGGTGTGAGCGACATCACCGAACCATCTGGCGAGCCCCGAGGCCGCGTCCCCCGTGCCGTCCGCGAGCGCGAGATGCTCGACGTGGCCGAGGCCGCCTTCGCCACCGAGGGCTTCAGCGCCACGACGATGGATGCGGTCGCCGAGCAGTCGGGCGTGACCAAGCCGATGGTCTACGCCTACTTCGGTTCCAAGGAGGGCCTCTTTCGCGCCTGCATGGAACGGGGCAAGCGGCGCCTGTTCGCCATGGTCGACCAGGCGGCCGATCCGGAGCAGCCCCCGGCAATCCAGCTGTGGAAGGGCATCTCGACGTTCTTCGAGTTCGTCGAGGTCCACCGCAACAGCTGGACGATCCTCTTCGGGGAGGGAACCAGCACGGGCGGGCCGTTCGCCGACGAGTCGGCGCGGCTGCGCGAAGAGATCGCCCGCCTGGTCACCCAACTGCTGGGCGAGGCGGTGACCACCGCGGGGAAGGTGGGCGAAAGCCGCCTACAGCGCCTGGAGCCGATGGCCCACGCCCTCACCGGCGCCTGCTCCTCGGCCGCCGAATGGTGGATCGACCAGCCCGACTACGACCGGGAGACCATCAGCTGGCTGCTGATGAACTTCGCATGGATGGGATTCGGGGATCTGGTGGAGGGCGTGGTCTGGCGCCCCCCGATCGATGAGTGACGGGCAGGACCCCGCGAGAAATCGTCGAACTTCCGCACCAGTCGCTACACTGCTCGACTTCGAGTACCCGACAACGCCGAATCCTCGCCGTAGCGGGGGACGGGGGACCCACGTAGTTCGGGGCGAATCCACCCAGGTGGAAGCGCGGCTCCTTTCGCGCTAGCCCGTCAGCTAACCCCGTAGGCCGACGAAGGAGGCTGGCATGCCAGCACGCAACGGGAAGCTTCATATCCGCGCCGTCACGGCGCTTTTCGTCGCAGCCGCAGCGCTGCTCGTCGGATCAGCCTCGGCGTTCGCCGATACCGGTGGCGCCGCCGCGCCCGGCTCGGAGCCGTCGCCGGCCGCGCCCCAGAGCGCCCCGGCCGGCGACGTGAGCGACGCCGACAAGGCGGTCGCCCGCAAGTACTACCTGCGCGCGATCAGCTCCAAGCGCTCCACCTACACCCGAGCCAAGGCCGGCTGCCGCACCCGCGCCAGCGCCGCCAAGCGCAGCTCCTGCCGTCGCGCGGCCCTCGCGAAGTACCGCAAGGCCAAGGCCGACGCCAAGGAGGCCTACCTCTACGAGCTACGCACAGGCGAGGAGATGCCGCACCCGACCAAGGCCACGATCTCCCGCAACCGCCGTACCGCCCTCGCGCCGGCCAACGCGCCCCAGGCCGTCAAGGACACCATCCGCTGGGCCAACCGGATCACCCGCAAGCCCTACCGCTACGGCGGCGGCCACGGTCGGTTCTCCGACTCCGGCTACGACTGCTCGGGCGCCATCAGCTACGCCCTGCGCGGCGCCAAGCTGGTGAGCTCCCCGCTGGACTCCCGCTCCTTTGCGAGCTGGGGCGAACGCGGCGTCGGCGAGTGGATCACCGTCTACACGAACCCT
This sequence comes from Solirubrobacterales bacterium, assembly GCA_050999155.1. Lineage (GTDB taxonomy): Bacteria > Actinomycetota > Thermoleophilia > Solirubrobacterales > 70-9 > JBPCPM01. The sequence continues at coordinate 24,000 of JBPCPM010000123.1, read as the reverse complement.
GGCCACGCCTACGTCGTGATCGCCGGCCTGCGCTTCGACACCTCGTCGGCCGGCGCCGGTGGCGGCAAGGGCCCGCGCTGGCGCTCCACGTCGCGCAGCCCGTCCTCGTTCACGGCGCGCCACGCCGAGAGGCTGTAGCCGCCACGGCCCCCTCTTCTTCTCCCACAGAGGTTGGACGACCGAGCCCGCCGATGCCCCCGGCGGGCTCGGTCGTTAAGCATCCTCAGCGTCCTGAAGGACACTCCCCGCGTGCTGCGCGCCCCCTCCGTCCAGGGCTGGGCAACCATCAACTAGCCTTGTGCCATGGGCCTGTGGAACACGATCTCCGAGCTGCCCGTCGAGATCGAGAGCTACGAGCTCGAGGGCCTTGAGCGTGAGGTCTCCAGCGACTTCACCCGCATGAGCACCCTCATCCACCTGCACGGCGGCGGGCAGACCGGCAGCGGTGAGGACGTCACCTACGACGCGCTCGACCACGTCGCCCTGCAGGATGCCGGGCCCACCCTGGAGTTGTCCGGCCGCCGGACCCTCGGGGAGCTATGCGCGATGCTCGGCGACCTCAACCTGTTTCCCAGCGAGCCGGAGCGGCCGGTCTCTCGCCGCTACCGCCGGTGGGCGTTCGAGAGCGCGGCGCTGGACCTCGCCCTCCTGCAGGACGGCCGCTCGTTTGCCGAGCTGATCGATCGCGAGCCCCGGCCGGTGCGCTACGTGGTGTCGCTGCGCTTGGGGGACCCGCCAGCGTTCGAACCCGTCGGGCGGCGTCTGGAGCGGTACCCGGATCTCCAGTTCAAGCTCGATCCCACCAACGACTGGGACGGACCGCTGATCGAGCGCATGGCCGCGACGGGCTCGGTCGTGACGCTCGACCTCAAGGGTCACTACAAGGGCACCATCGTCGACGTCGAGACCGATCCTGAGCTCTACCGCCAGCTTGTCGAGGCGTTCCCCGACGCCTGGATCGAGGATCCCGACGTCAACGAGCAGACGCGGCCGATCCTCGAGCCCCACGCCGACCGCGTCACCTGGGATGCCCCCGTCCACGAGGTGGCCGACATCGTCAACGCCCCCTGGAAACCGCGGATGATCAACATCAAGCCGTCGCGCGCCGGAACCCTCCAGACCCTCATCGAGACCTACGAGCACTGCGAGGCGCACGGCATCGCCATCTACGGCGGCGGCCAGTTCGAGCTGGGCGTCGGACGCGGGCACATCCAGTACCTCGCATCCCTCTTTCACCCGGATACGCCGAACGACGTGTCCCCGGCCGGCTTCCACACCGCCGACGTGCCCCCGGGTCTGCCCGTGAGCCCGCTCGAACCCTCGGTCGCGCCCACCGGATTCCGCTGGACCGGGGACGCCGGCGGGTAGACCAGGGACCATGTGCCTCACTCCTGATCGCGCCTGACCCGTGCGGTTGTGCAGCTACCGCGGGCCCCACGGCGAGTCCCGGGCCGGCGTCCACACCGACGCGGGCGTGCTGGACGCCTGGACGCTGCTCGAGCTCGATCCGGGCGATCTCGGACTTCGCGCGCTGCTCGAGGCCGATCTCGTCGGCGACCTGGCCTCCGCGACGACTCCGGCCCACGTGGTAGCGGACCCGGCTGCCGCGCTGCTGCCTCCAATCCCCGCCCCCGAGAAGATCATCGGCATCGGGCTCAACTACCGGGCCCACGCCGAAGAGGCCGGCCTCGAGCCCCCCGACTCGCCGACGTTCTTCGCCAAGTTCGCCAACGCGCTGGTGCCCCACGGCGCCACCGTGACCCTGCCCGCAGCCAGCGAGAAGGTCGACTACGAGGCGGAGATCGCCGTGGTCATGGGCCGGCGCTGCAGGCAGGCCTCACCCGGCGAAGCCATGGCCGCCGTCGCCGGGTACACGCTGCTCAACGACCTCTCGGCCCGCGACCTGCAGTTCGCCACCCCACAGTGGATGCCGGGCAAGGTCTTCGATGGATCCGCCCCGTGCGGCCCGGTGATCGTCACCCCCGACGAAGCAGGCCCGCACGATGCTCTGGGCCTGTCGCTCACGCTCAACGGCGAGACGATGCAGGAAGCGACGACGGCCGACCTGGTCTTCGCCATCCCCGAGCTGCTGTCGCGGCTGTCCGAGCTGATGAACCCTGGCGCCGGGCGACATCGTCTCCACGGGCACCCCGGCGGGGGTCGGGAGCATCCGCCGCCCCCGCGTGTGGCTGGGCGACGGCGACGTGATGGAGGTCCGTTCACCGCAGCTCGGCGTGCTGCGGACCACCGTCGTCCGCTGAGAGGTGTGTGGGCCGCGCGGTCCGGGTACTCCCGACGGCATGGCCGACGACTGCATCTTCTGCCAGATCATCGCGGGCGACATGCCAAGCGAGCAGATCGACAGCGACGAGCGGACGTTCACGTTCATGGACATCCGCCCGGCCACACGCGGCCACCTGCTGGTCGTCCCGAAGACCCACAGCACCGACCTGCACGAGATCGACCTCGAGGATCTCGCGGCCTGCGCCAAGACCGCCCAGCGGATGGCGGCGCGGATCCGCGACCGCCTCGACTCCGACGGCGTGAACCTCCTCAACTGCTGCGGCGCGGCCGCCTGGCAGACCGTCTTTCACTTCCACGTCCACGTGATTCCACGGTGGGAGGACGATCCGCTGCAACTGCCGTGGATTCCCAAGGACGGCGAACAGTCGGAGATTGCGGCGGCCGCCTCCCAACTGCGGGACTGACGGCGTATATTTCCGCGCGGCCGCAAGGCGGCCGGCATCATCGGCCAGCGCGTGGCCGGACCACCACCACCAGAAGGGCGAGCGTGTCCGACGAAGACATCCTGCGTGAACGTCGCCTGCTCTCGCCCCGGTGGCGCATGGCCGGCGTCGGGCGCGCGTTGCGCGCCCTGGGCGGACTGGTCGAAGCGACCGAGTCGCTGCTCGCCACCTGCCCGGGGACGGTGCCCGGCGTCGAGGCCGAGCGCCCCGGACAGACGGCTCTGGTCGCGGCCACCGACCGCCGGGTCATCGTCGTCGCCCTGAACACGTTCGGGATACCGGGCACCCCCCGGTCGCTGAGCTGGGATGCGGTGCAGCGGTTCGGAACGCGCCAGGAGGGCCGCCGGACGCTCCTGGAGATCGCCGGCCAGGGTTTTGACGTGCGCCTGCGATCGCCGGCCCCGGCTCAACTGGCCGCCCTGCTCGCGGTTGCGGCCGAGCGCTGCGCGCACCTGCCCCTCGCCTAGGCAGGCAGCGCGGGTTGGAGCTTGCGCAGGGCCCCGTGGCAGGGGATGCTTGCGCGGAGGCCGGGCGCGGCAGGCGCCTCGCGCAAGCCATGGGCAGACAGCGACAGATCGGTATCGGGGGAACCCGCGGGCGGCTGGTTGGCGGCGTGGTCGCCCTGCTCGTGCTCACGGCGTTCACCGGCGTCGCCCTCGGTGCCCGTGCCAGCTTCCCGGGGACCGACACCGACGAGAGCGTGCGGGTCAACACTCCGGACGACCCGAACTTCGACAGCTCCGAGTCCGACGACGAGGATGGTGGGGGCACCTCGGACGTCTTCGGCCAGCAGCTCGAGCGATTCGGTTTCGCGCCGGGCGCCACGGACACCACGGCCACGTACGCAACGTGTCCGCTCGGCCCGGCCTTGTGCACGAACGAGCACATCAAGCGCCTGGAGGAGCAGAACGTCAAGGCCGGGCGCAACGCTGCCGGGCAGCTGTCGGGCGTCTCGGTGGATCGGGCATGGAAGGAGTTCGGCCGCCTCGCCGACGAGAAGGGGCGTGACGCGAAGGTCGGCAACGCCGACGTCGAGGTGGCGATCCTCGATACCGGCATCCGCTGGAAGGAGGAGAGCCTGCGGACCAAGGTGGCGCTCAACGACGGCGAGCTGCCCGAGCCGCGCAAGGCCGACGGCTCGGCCTGCGGCGCCGACGACTGCAACGGCGACGGCGCCTTCAACGTCGACGACTACGCCGACGACGGGCGCGTCTCGAAGGCCTCGGGCTCCGACGACGAGCCGGCGGCCGACGACCTACTCGACGCCTCCGATCTGATCGCCGTGTTCAGCGACGGCTCGGACGCCGACGGCAACGGCTACGCCGACGACATCGCCGGGTGGGACTTCTTCGACGACGACAACAACCCATTCGACGCCTCCAGCTACTCCAGCGCGTCAAACCACGGGACCGGCCGCGCCCAGGAGGCCGGCGAGCAGACCAATGACGCCAAGGGCGGTACGGGCATGTGCCCAGAGTGCCAAGTCGTTCCGCTGCGCGTGTGGGACACCTTCATCGTCAACACCGACACCTTCGCCTTGGCCACGATCTACGCAGCCGACAACGACATCGAGGTCGTCGAGGGCGCGGTCGGCGGGCTTTTCAACTCCAGCTTCGCCCGGCGGGCCTTCCGCTACGCCTACGCCAAGGGCACGATCCCCGTGATCGTCTCCTCGGATCTCAACACGGCCGACCACAACTGGCCGACCACCTACGACGAGTCGCTGATGGTCCAAGGGACGGTGGCCGACACCCACGGCCTCGGTGAAGACGCACCCGATGGCCTGGCCCAGATCCTCGCCGCCGCCGGCGTCGGGACCAACGCCCCGGTGCAGACGTGGTTTCGCAACTCCGGGACAACCCAGTACGGCGCCCACGCCCACCTGGTGATGCTCGCGCCCACGGGCTCGCAGGCGACGGGGCAGGCCTCGGGGGCGGCTGCGTTGCTGGCGTCGTACGCGCGCCAGGCAGGCACCGAGCTGGCGCCGAACGAGATCAAGCAGCTGCTAACGCAGACGGCCGAGGACGTGCTGCCCGAGAACACGGCTGACGGGACGAGCGGCACGGCCGACCCGGCCCACCCCGGCTGGGACCAGCACTTCGGATACGGGCGCCCCGACCTCGGCCTGGCCGTGGAACGGATCCGCCAGGACAAGGTCCCGCCCCAGGCGCTCATCACCTCACCTGAGTGGTTCGCGCCGCTCAACGTCGAGCAGGAGTCGAGCGTGCAGATCACCGGGCGACTGTCGGGCCGTGGGGGGGTGGGCAGGTGGGAGCTGCAGTGGGCGCCGGGGATCGAGCCGACCGAGGACGAGTTCCACAAGGTCGCCTCCGGCAGCGGCGAGCAGGACGGGGCGCTGGGAACCGTCGACCTCAACCAGGTCCGCTCGGCGCTGGACTCCCGCACGACGACCTGCCCGCGCGAGCCCGACGAGGCGACGGCCACCGGCGGCTCGACATGCGACCCCACCGCGCCGCGCAAGGGCCCGGGCGATGCCGACGAGAACGAGCCCGCCTTCACGGTGCGCCTGAAGGTAACCGACGCCGACGGCGACACCGGTGAGGACCGCAAGCAGCTGTTCGCCTACCGCGACACGACCCAGCACGAGGGCTGGCCCCGGAAGATCGGCTCGGGCGGCGAATCCTCCCAGCGGCTGTACGACCTCGACGGTGACAACGCCCTCGACGTGGTCGAGTCCACGAGCGACGGGACGCTGTCGGTGCTGAAGGCAGACGGCTCGCCTCTGGAGAGCTTCAACGACGGCAAGCCGCTGCGAACCAAGGACGTCACGAACGCGCACGACGGCGCGCCGGGCGTCAAGGAGCTCGGCGCCCCCGCTGAGGTGCTGCGCACACCGGTGATCGGCGACATCGATGGGGACCGCCTGCCGGAGATCGCCGCGACCGCGGGCGAGCACATCTACGCCTTCAACGACGATGGCAGCACGGTGAAGGGCTTCCCCGTCCGCGTCGACCCGGCGCTGTCGAAGGTCTCCGACCGCACGCGCGACAACCACATCAAGCGCGGCTTCATCGCCGGACCGACCCTGGGCGACGTCGACGGCAACGGGCGTCTCGACATCATCGCCCCCGCGCTGGACCAGCACGCCTACGTCGTCGACGGCAAGGGCAAGGCGTTGCCCGGGTTCCCGGCCAAGCTCAAGGACCCCTCCGAGGACCTCATCGGCGCCGAGTCGATCAACTCGGCCTCCTTCGGCGACATCGACGGCGACGACAAGCCCGAGATCGTGGTCGCGACGAACGAGGTCGCCCCGGCCTCGTCGCCCGGCACCCCGGGCGGACCGTTCAGCCTGGTCGGCGGCCTACGCGGCCTGGCCACGAACTTCCTGGCCAACGCGATCGGCGGCAGCGGCCGCGTGTACGCGCTCGACGGGACAGGGAAGATCAAGTCCGGCTGGCCGGTCAAGCCCAACGGGGCGCTGCCCGACGCGCTGCCGCTGGTCGGCCCGGGCGTCGAGAACGCGATCGGCGATCTCGACGGGGACGGCAAGCTCGACGTGCTGGCCAACGTCGCCTCCGGCGACCTCAAGGCCTACGGCGGCGACGGCGCGGAGCTGACGACCTACGACCCGTCCCCCACCTCCGGCGAGAACGTCCAGGACAAGAGCAAGATCCTCAACCTCTTCGAGAACCCGATCGTCGCCGACCTCGACGGCGAGGAGGGGTTGGAGGTCTTCAAGGGGGGCTTGACAACCAACGGCCTGGTCAACCTCGGCGTGGCGGTCGGCCAGAACCTCCCCTACTACCACCTGCTCCAGGGCTGGGACGGCCGCACCGGCAACGCGCTGCCGTCCTTCCCCCAGGCCGTCAACGACTACCAGCTGCTGTCCACGCCGGCCGTCGCTGATGTCTCCGACAGTTCGGGCGACGAGCTCGCCCTCGGTACGGGCCTCTACTACCTGCGGGCCATCAACGCCTCCGGCGAGGAGGGCACCGGGTGGCCCAAGTTCACCGGCGGGTGGCTGTTCGCCGTCCCGGCCATCGGCGATGTCGACGGCGACAACAAGCTCGAAGTCACAGCCCTGACCCGCGAGGGCACCTCGTTCGTCTGGGACACCGACCGCCCGGCCTGCGGCGGCAACGACCAGTGGTGGACCCACCGCCACGACGAGTTCTCCTCGGGCAACCACGAGACGGACTCACGGCCGCCGGGCGCGGCGACGCGCGTGCAGGTCGATCGGTCCGGAAGCGACAAGGCCGACGCCGAGCAGCTCCAATGGCGAGCGCCGGGAGATGACCTGCTGTGCGGCACCGCCCGCCGCTACGAGATCCGCTACTCGGACGAGCCGATCACGTCTCCGTCGGACGGCACCTCCGCCGGCCGGTTCGACGTTGCTGACTCAAGCCGGCAAGCCCGGGCGAGCGCCGGCGAGAACGTCAAGCAGCCGCTCACCGGACGCGCCCGCAAGGCCGAGCACTTCGCGGTCCTTTACCAGGACGAGGCGGGCAATTGGGGACCGGTGGCCCAGGCCACGGTCACGGCCGTCGCGTCACCGACCGAGGCTGACGACAGCGGCGACGACGATGGCTCCAACCGCGACAAGGATGGCTCGGCCGGCGCCGCTAACGCGACCGCGGCTGGTGATGGCGGCGACAACGGGCTGGCCTTCACCGGCTGGGCGTTGATCCCCCTGGCGCTCGTCGGGCTTGCCCTTCTGGCCGGCGGAGAGGTGCTGCGCCGGCGCTGGGCCCGGCACCGCGCGCCAGGTCAGGTCTGACGCGTACCGGCGATCCTGATCCGCGGAGCAAGCACGCTCCCTGGACGAACGTCAGTACTCGCGGTGGGAGACAACGGGAGCGACGGGACTTGAACCCGCGGCCTCCGGCGTGACAGGCCGGCGCTCTAACCAACTGAGCTACGCCCCCAGCGGGCTCTGCAGGGTAGTGGATCGCGGACGCAGAGCGGTGGCGAGTTACCGAGGCGCCCGGCGTCAGCGGATCGCGCGGTACAGGGCGGCTAGGCGCTCGGCGGGGACGCCGGCCAGCCACGCCCAGCGGATCACGGTCCAGCTCAGCGCCGTGCGCAGCACCCCGGCCTGGTGCCAGCGGCGTGACGAGGTGACCGCGGGCCCGGGCAGGCACACCGTCCGGTGATCGGATTCGAGGCGCCGGACGAAGTCGTAGTCGTCCATGATCGGCAGCTCGCGGTAACCCCCAAGCGCCTCGAACGCCTGGCGCGTACACCAGACTGCGGAGTCGCCGTAGTAGACGCCCGCCCGCCGCTGCACCGCGTACCAGCGGCCGAGCCAGCGCGAGAAGGCGTCCGAGCCGGAGAAGGCGAGCCGAAAGTTGCCCCCTTCGGCCCCCGCTCGCACGGCCGCACCCACCACGGCCGAGGCGCGATGCGGAAGCTGTGTGTCGGCGTGCAGAAAGACCAGGACGCCCCGGTCAGTGCCCGCGGCGCCCGCGTTGAGCTGCGCCGCCCGGCCGCCGGAATCGGCCAGCACCGTCACGCGGAGGGGATGCGCCTCGGCCACCGCCACCGTCCCGTCGGTCGATCCCCCGTCGACGACCACGACCTCCCAGTCGCCCGGCAACTCCCCGAGGTGATCGAGCAGCCCGGGCAGCGCCGCCTGCTCGTCGAGCACCGGCACCACGATCACGCCGGCCGGAGCGGCCGTCGCTCCCGGCCCGACAAGCCACCTCACGACCGGAGCACGCGGCGAGCGGGCAGCCGAGCGCCCGATTCTGTGGTCAATGACCGGACTATCAGGCACTCGGATCGTGGGAACCGCCGAGTGCCCGATTCTGTGGTCAATGACCGGACTATCGGGCGCTCGGCGGGATCGGCGGGGCGGCACGGCGTTCGTGGCTAGCCCTCGAAGCGGTAGACGGTGCCGCCAGGCTCGGGCTCCGCTGCGGCCAGGGCCGGGACGGCGATCCGGAGGATGTCGGAGAAGACGCCGGTGCTCTTGCTCATCAGGGCGATCAGCTCCTCGACCGGGGTGGCCTCGTCGACGACGCCGTTGGCGTAGTCGGTGGCGAAACCGACAAGGGCGTAGGGCAGCTCGAGCTCGCCGCACAGCGCGGTCTCGGGGCCGCCGGTCTGGCTGACCGCCGTCACCCCCGACCCCGCGAGCTGGCGGATCTCGGTCTTGGTGTTGAAGCGGGGGCCGTCGACGTGACCGTAGGTACCGCCGTCGCGCGCGGTGTGGTCGGTCTCGCCGGCGGCGGCGACCACCGCCTGGCGAACCTGCACCGAGTACGGGTCGCCGAGGATCCAGTGGCCGCGCTGGGGGTCGCCCGCCTCGGTGTAGAAGGTGGCCAGCGAGCCGTCGGGCAGGCGGTTGGACAGAAAGTGCAGGTCGTCGAAGACGATCAGGTCGCCGAGACCGACCTGGGGATCGACGGCGCCGCAGGCCGTGCACCCGATGACCGCGGCCGCCCCGCGCTCGTGCAGGGCCCAGATGCCCGCCCGATGGTTGACGGTGTTCGACAGTCGCGCGTGTCCCTCCCCGTGGCGGGGGAGGTGCAGCACGGGCGTGTCGCCGAGCCGTCCGGCGGTCAGCTCGGCCTCGCCCCACGGGGTCGTCTCCGTGACGCTCTCGGCGTCCTCGAGCCCGCCGAGGGCGTACGTGCCCGATCCGGTGATGATCGCGATGGGCTGGTCGCTCACTGGGGCACGCTCCTGGCTTGTCGAGGACTCGGCTTGCGGTAACGACGAACCGCGCGGGCGGCCGTCAGACGGCGCAATGGTACGCGTGGGGCAGCGAGCCGTCGTCGCAGCGCAGCTCCAGGAACCGGCGGGTGATCAGCCGCTTGGCCTCGGCCAGCGACACGTCGCCCTCGGCCACCAGCAAATCGGGGCTGGAGGCCACATCGCCGCCCACCGGGTGCCAGTGGGCGCCGTCGGTGGTGATCGTCAGCTCGGGCACCATGACCGCGTCGGTCACGTCCTGGCCCGAACCGGAGTCGGAGGCGAAGCCGCGCTTGACGAGCGGCCGCACAGCGAAGTCGTCGCCGGCGATCCCCATGGCCGCCAGCAGCTCGCCCAGCTCATCGGTCTCGCCGGCGTTCTCGGGCGTCTCGGTCATGGCGACCCGGACCGGCAGACCCAGCTCGCGGGCGAAGCCGATCCCGTCCATGGCCTTCTGCCACGACCCGACCCCGCGGTGGACGTCGTGGGTGGTGGCCTTGGCACCGTCGACCGAACTCTGCAGGATCAGCCCGTCGCGCCCGGCCAGACGACGCAGCTCGTCGGCCCGGCGGCCGCGGAACAGCATCGCGTTGGTCAGGCACACCGTCGGCAGCCGGGCCGAGGCGTACTCGAGCATCCGCACGATCTCGCGCTCGACGAACGGCTCCCCGCCGGTGACATAGACCTCCTCGAACCCCTCGGCCACCGCCTCGTCGATCAGCCGGCAGAACCGCTCGTAGCCGATCTGGCGTTTGCGGGCTCGCGGCGAGGAAGCCACCGCGCAGTAGTCGCAGGCCAGGTTGCAGTGGAAGTTCGAGTAGATCCACAGCCGGGGGGGAAAGACCGGCGAGCCGAACAGCGGGATCACCGGGCGCCCGCCGTCGTCGGGCGCCGGGGCGTCGGCCCAACCCACGCCGTCGGCGGCGAAGCCCTCGGGCAGCGCGTCGGTGTACACGTGGTAGGCGCCACGGGAGCGCTCGGCCGGCGGCACCACCTCCAGGCAGGTCGTCCACCACCCGGTCTCCACCGTCTCGACGAACGCCTCGGGCAGCCCGGCCTCGCGCATCGCCGCCGCGTGCGAACGCCAGTCGTAGGCCAGGGCCACCAGCTCGGCCTCCGCCTCCCCGCCGGCGAGGTCGAGCACCGCGTACCACGTCTCGGTTCGCCCGTCGTTGGCCGGCCGTCCCACCGTTCCGACGTTGACCACCAGCGTCCCGTCCACCTCGCGCTGCCACGGGATGCCGGTGTGGCTGCAGACCATCACCTGCGCACCGCTGGCGCGCGTGCGCACGGCCAGCTCGTCGTCGCCGAGAGACTCCCACAGGAAGTCATTGACCGCCAGGGGCGAGCCGTGGACCATGTGCACGTCGACGCCGCCGATCGTTTCGCGGCGCTCGGCCGACAGCTCGCGCATCCAGGCGGCGAACTCGCGCGAGGTCGCGCCGAGCGTGTAGTCGTACATCAGCTGGGCGAAGTGGTTGTCGCGTTCGTCGGAGTAGCCGCAGCCGCAGTCGGGATCGCCCCGGCCGATCGCCACGTCGTAATTTCCGGCGATGCACTCGATTCCGTGCTCGGTCAGCAACGGCCACACGTCGTCGCAGGCGGCGCCGAAGCCCCCGAGATCACCGAGGCACACAAGGCGCTCGCACCCGCGGCCGCGGGCGTCGGCGACGAAGGCCTCCAGCGCCCACGGGTTGGCGTAGACGCCGCCGCATACGGCGATCCGTGTCATGTCGGCAGTGCAGTCATCGGTAGCTGTGGGACCCGCCGGCGGCGCCTGCGATTCGGCAGCGACCGCCAATCCACACTACCGGCGTGTGGAAGGCATCTTCGATGCATCCGACAGGTTGGGCTTCACGTAGCAAGGGGGTACGGTTGACCACCTCTCGCGGATCGTTTCAGCCCGTCCCCACCCCAACTCCCCGGAGCCACCTTGCCCAACGTCGCCAACACCACCGAGCCCGTGAAGATCGCCATCCTGGGCGCCGGCCCGGTCGGGCTGGAGGCCGCTTTAGCCGCCGCCGAACGAGGCTGGAGCTTCCGCGTCTACGAGGCCTCGTTACGACCGGCCGGCCACGTCCGTTCCTGGGGCCATGTCCGCGCCTTCACTCCGTGGGACATGAACGTGTCCCCGCGCGCCGAGGGCGCGCTCACCGCCGCCGGAATCGCCGTCCCCTCGGAGGGCAGGACGCCAACCGGCGACGAGCTGGCCGACGAGCTGCTTGACCCCCTCGCCGGACTCGACACGATCGCTCCCCACATCCGTCTCGGCCACAAGGTTCTCGCCGTGGGCCGCCAGGGTCTGCTCAAGCACGAGGAGATCTCCTCGCCGGAGCGTGCCGCACGGCCGTTTTCCATCCTCGTGAGCGGTCCCGACGGCGAGCGGATCGAGCACGCCGAGGCCGTCCTCGACTGCACCGGCACCTACGGCAAGCCCAACACGCTCGGCGACGCCGGCATCCCCGCCCCCGGGGAGACCGAGCTGGCCGATCGCATCGACCGCCGCATCCCCGACCTCACCGACCCGGCGGGCTGGGCCGGGCAGATCGTGCTGCTAACCGGCGCGGGCCACTCCGCCCAGACGGCCGCCCGCGAGCTCGCCGAGCTGGCCCGCCAGGCACCGGACACACGCGTCATCTGGTCGACCCGCAGCCCCTCCCCCGACTGGGGAGCCGTGGACAACGACCCTCTCCCCGCCCGGGCCGAGCTCAACGCCGCCGCCGCCGCCCTGGCCCGCGGCGACTCGGGCGCCGTCGAGTTCCTGCCCGGCCACGTGACCAGCCGCCTGGCCGAACGGGTCGGCAAGATCGCGGTGACCCTGGCCAACGGCTCGGCCACCGAGGTCGAGGTCGACCGTGTGCTGTCGCTCAACGGCGGCATCGGAGACAACGAGCTGTACCGTCAGCTCCAGGTCCACGAGTGCTATGCCACCTGCGGACCGATCACCCTCTCGGCCGCGCTGCTCGAAGGCGACAGCAGCGACTGCATGGCCCAGGGCGGCCAGGGAGCTGACGTGCTGCGCAACCCCGAACCGCGGTTTTTCATCGTCGGGGCCAAGTCCTACGGGCGCAACAGCCAGTTCCTCATGCGCACCGGCTGGCAGCAGGTCGACGACGTCATCGGCATCCTGGCCGACGAGCTCGCCGGCGCCCCCGCATGAGCCTCGCCATGCCATCAACCAGCCTCGGGGCGACCCTCCGGCGCTTCGAACAGCACACGCGTCCTACGCCGCCCGAGCTCGCGGCGGCGCTGGAGCAGCGCTGGCGGGATCTGCCCGAGCACGTCAAGACGCCGACGCAGATGCTGGGCCGGCGGACATCGGGCTGCGAAGGCACCCACGGGGTCTTCCCCCGCTGCAACCTCGCCTGCACCCCCTGCTACCACGCCAAGGAAGCAAACCGCGTGCGGACGGACGGCGCCCACACCGTCCAGGAGGTCGACCGCCAGATGGCCTACCTCAACCAGCAGCGCGGGCCTGGCCAGAACGCCCAGCTGATCGGCGGCGAGGTGAGCCTGCTGCCGCCCGACGACCACGCCGCCGCCCTGCAGGCCATGCGCCGGCACGGCCGCAAGCCGATGAGCATGTCCCACGGGGATTTCGACTACGACTACCTCGAGGCGATGGCCGTCGGTCCCGACGGCAATGCCCGCTTCGACTTCCTGAGCTTTGCCGGCCACTTCGACTCGATGATGTTCGGCCGCCGCGGCATCAAGCGCGTGGAGCGCGAACCCCAGCTCAACCCCCACCGCAAGGCGTTCTGCGACATGTTCCACCGGCTCCAGCGCGAGTACGGAATCGACAATTACCTCGCGCACAACATGACGGTGACGCCGCGCAACCTCGACCAGGTCCCCCAGCTGATCCGCGACTGCCGCGACTACGGCTTCCGGATGTTCAGCTTCCAGCCGGCCGCGTTCATCGGCAACACCAACCGCTGGAAGGACAGCTACCGCGCCTTCACCGACGACGAGGTGTGGGCGAAGATCGAGGAGGGTATCGGAGCGCGCCTGCCTTTCCGGGTGCTGCAGATCGGCGATGAACGTTGCAACCGCACGGCCTACGGCGGCATGGTGGGCGAGCGCTGGGTGCCGCTGCTCGACGATCGCGATCCGGCCGACCACGCAGCCCGCGACGCCTTCGTCAAGACCTTTGGCGGCATGGACTTCGCCGCCCCGCGCCCGGTCACGGCCCTTCGCACGGTCCGCGCCCTGGCCGCGAACCCCGCGGTGCTCGGCACCGGCGTGCGGTGGGCCGGGCGGTTTGTCCGCCGGGCCGGCGCCCGCAACCTGTTGCGCCACGGCTTCCGCGCGCTGACCTTCGTCCAGCACAACTTCATGGACGCCGAGCTCGTCAAGCCGGCCTGGAAGGGCCTGCGGGAGGGCACGATGAGCGACGACCCCCAGGTCCGCGCCACCCAGGAACGCCTGCAGGCCTGCTCGTACGCGATGGCCCACCCCGACTCGGACGAACTGGTCCCGGCCTGCGCCCAGCACTCGGTGCTCGACCCCGAGGAGAACCTCCGCCTCACCGAGCTGCTGCCCGTCGGCGGAGACGACGACGCGGACGCCCCGCTGGCCACGGCCGCGCCGTTGGGCCGCTCGGCGCTGCCGCTCGCCTGACCCGCCACGGAAGGCACCCCATGAAGATCGCGGTCATCGGTTCCGGCGTCTCAGGCCTCGTCTGTGCGCACCTGCTCGACCGCGAGCACGAGGTGACGGTCTACGAGGCCGACGACCGGCCAGGCGGCCACACCCACACCGTCTCGGTTCCGACCCCATCCGGGGCCGAGCAGCCCATCGACACCGGCTTCATCGTCTTCAACGACCGCACCTACCCCGGCCTGGAACGCCTGCTGGGCGAGCTCGGCGTCGCATGGGCCGACACCGACATGAGCTTTTCCGTCAGCGACGAGCGGTCGGGACTCGAGTACGCCGGGGGCCTGGGACTCGGCGCGCTGCTCGCGCAGCCGGCCAACGCCGTGTGCCCCTCGTTCCTGCGGATGGTCCGCGACATCCTGCGCTTCAACCGCGAGGCCCAGACCCTGCTCTCCGGCAGCGGCGACGGCGACATACCCGTCGGCCGCTACCTCGACCGGGGCGGTTACTCGCGCGAGTTCACCGAGTACCATCTGGTGCCGGCCAGCGCGGCGATCTGGTCGGCCGACCCCGAGCAGCTGCGCGAGGAGATGCCCATCGGGTTTCTCGTGCGGTTCTTCGACAACCACGGGATGCTCGCGGTCCGCGGCCGGCCCCAGTGGCGGTACATCCCGGGCGGCTCGCGCCGCTACGTCGAGGCGATCGTCGAGCGGCTGCGCGGCGAGCTGCGGCTGGCCACCCCCGTCGAATCGGTGGCCCGCGACGACGACGGCGTGACCGTCAAGGCGACTGGCCGTGACGCCGAGCGCTACGACGAGGTCGTGCTGGCCTGCCACGCCGACCAGGCGCTGGCCATGCTCGACGATGCCGACGCCGACGAGCGCCGCCTGCTCGGCGCCTTCGGCTTCCGGCCCAACGAGGCGGTCCTGCACACCGACGAGCGCCTGCTGCCCACCGCCCGCCGGGCCTGGGCGAGCTGGAACTACCACCTGTCCGAGGGCTCCCGCGAACCCACGCTCACCTACCACATGAACCGCCTGCAGCGGATCGAATCCGAGCGCGAGTATTGCGTCACGCTCAACCGTTCCGAGGCCATCGACCCGGCGACGGTGCTGGCCACCGTCGACTATCAGCACCCCGTGTACACCCGCGCGGGCGTGGCCGCCCAGCGCGAGCACGCCACGCTGATCCGCCACCGCCGGACCTCGACGTGCGGCGCCTGGTGGCGGTGGGGGTTCCACGAGGACGGCGTCCAGAGCGCGCTGCGCGTCTGCGAGGCGTTCGGTGCCGGTCTCGACGGCCTCACCGCCGATACGCCCGAGCGCGAGCTCGTCCCGGCGGGAGCCGCATGACCGCGAGCGCCATCTACGAGGGAGCGGTCCGTCACCGCCGCTTCGCCGAGGCCGCACACTCCTTCCGGTACCGGATGTTCATGCTCTACCTCGACCTCGAGGAGCTGCCGTCGCTGTTCGGCGACGTTCCGCTGTGGTCCCACGGCACGCGCAACCTCGCGTGGTTTCGCCGCGAGGACTACCTGGGCGACGACACGGTCGACCTCGACGAGTCGGTCCGTCGCCGGGCCGAGCAGCTGACCGGCCGGCGCCCGGCCGGGCCGATCCGCCTGCTCGCCCACGTCCGGACGCTCGGCGTGTGCTTCAACCCGCTGGCGCTGTACTTCTGCTTCGCCCCCGGCGGCGAGCGTCTGGAGACCGTGATCGCCGAGGTCTCCAACACGCCGTGGCGCGAGCGAATCACCTACCCGCTGGCACCCGGCGAGCCGGGCCAGATGATCGAGGCCCGCCACCCCAAGCAGATGCACGTATCCCCGTTCATGGACATGGACCTCGACTACCGCTGGCAGCTCACCGAGCCCGGCGACCGGTTGTGGTGCACCATCGAGACCCTCCGCGACGACGAACCCGTCTTCGACGCGACGCTCGCCCTGCGCCGGCACGAGCTCACGCGCAAGCGCCTGCTGCGCTCGCTCGTGCGATACGGCCCGATGTCAGCCATGGTCGTCGGCGGCATCCACTTCGAGGCGCTGCGCCTCGCCGTCAAGGGCGTGCGGTACCGGTCCCACCCGCGCGCGCAGGAGACGCGCGAGGAGCCGAGCCCACAGCAGGGTGACGATCCCCACGCGGCGGGTATGAGCCCTTCCATGCATCCAGCCAGACCTCTGGCACGGATACCCTCCCAATGAACTCCCCGCTCGCCACTGCACCTGCGGCCACCGTCCCCGCCGGCGCCCCGTTCGACCGCGCCGCCCGCCGGATCGTCCACGCGATTCTCGAGCGGATGCCCGCCGGTCAGCTCACGGTCGTCGAGGGATCGGACTTCCACCACTTCGGCTCCGCCGACGCGGGCTTTCCCCTCCACGCGACGGTCATCGTCCACGACCCGCGCTTTTACCGCTCGCTGCTCGCAGGCGGCGTGGGGATGGGCCAGTCCTACATCGAAGGCCATTGGGACTCGGACGACCTCGTCGCGCTGATCCGGATCTGCGCTCGGAACCTCGGGACCTTCGACCGGCTCAAGCAGACCATCGCGCCGGTCGCCCAGCCCGTCCGCCGGGGCATCTCCTGGGTCAAGCGCAACACGCCCGAGCGCAGCCGCGAGCGGATCTCCTACCACTACGACCTGGGTAACGACTTCTTCCAACAGTTCCTCGATTCCACGCTTACCTACTCCAGCGGCGTGTTCGAGCACCCCCAGGCCTCGATGGAGGATGCGTCGCGGGCCAAGCTCGACCGGATCTGCCGCAAGCTCGACCTGCAGCCCGGCGACGAGGTGCTCGAGATCGGCACCGGCTGGGGCTCCTTCGCCCTGCACGCAGCGAGCACCTACGGCTGCCGCGTGACGACGACGACCATCTCCCAGGCCCAGCACGATCTCGCCACCCGGCGGATCGCCGAGGCCGGCCTGCAGGACCGGGTCACCGTCCTGCTTTCCGACTACCGCCACCTCAAGGGCACCTACGACAAGCTCGTCTCGATCGAGATGATCGAGGCCGTCGGCTGGGAGTACCACGACACCTTCTTCCACCGCTGCTCGAAGCTGCTGCGCGCCGACGGGGTGATGTGCCTGCAGGGCATCACGATCGCCGAGCAGCTGTTCGACGAGGTCAAGGTCTCCGACGACTTCATCAAGCGGTTCATCTTCCCCGGCGGCTGCCTGATCTCCGTCGGCGCCGTCATGGACTCGGTCGGGCGCACGACCGACATGCGCCTGGTCCAGCTCGAGGAGATCACCCCCCACTACGTCGAGACCCTCGCCCGCTGGCGCGAGGCCTTCTACGCGCGGCTCCCGGAGATCCGGGCACTCGGCTACCAGGACCGCCGCTTCCTGCGGATGTGGGAGTACTACCTCTGCTACTGCGAGGGCGGCTTCGCCGAGCGCCGTATCGGCGTCGGCCAGTTCGTGTTGGCCCGGCCGGGGTTCCGCTCCGAGCAGCTGCTGGATCAGATGGACCGGCCGGCCGACGACGCCGTCGCGGCCTGAGCGCTCAGTCCGACTGGCTCCGGCCCGAGCCGGTGGTCTCGGCCTCGTCGAGCGGGCGTCCGCCGTGGACGTCGCCGTCGTCATCGACGCGGACAATCTCGTGCTCGGCCGTGGCGAGCACGTCACGCTGGATCTGTTCTTCCTCGACCTGGTGCTGTTCCTCGGTCGCCTCGACGTGAGCCAGATCGCCCGAGCGGCCGCGGTTGCGGTGGTCGAGCTCCATGACCTGCTCCTCGCGCCCGTAGAGCATCAGCGTGTCCTCGGCCAGGATCAGCGTGTCGCCCTTGGGGATCCCCAGGTACGAGCCATCCGTGCGGTGAATGCCCAGGACGACGATCCCCTCGTCGTGCAGGCGCAGCTCGCGGAGGGTCCGGTTGGCGATCCAGTCGCCGGGCCGGACCCGCAGCTCGGCCACCTCGTACTCGCCGGCCAGGGCCAGCAGGGTCGCGTAGTCGCGTGACTCGATGCCCTGCTCGCGCAGTAGCCGGGCGATCAGCGACGACAGGTACCGGTCGAACCACTTGCTCCGCGCGATCATCCACAGGACGAACAGGCCACCGACCAGCAACAGGCCACGGATCGCCCGCTGCTCGGTGCTGATGCCACCGAAGGACACGATCAGCGACGCGATGGCGGTGACCAGACCGGCGCTGCCGACCAGCATGAGCGTGAGGATGATCCGGCGGCGCACCGGATGGTTGACGACCGACTCCGCCTCGTTGGTCGTGAAGCCGGTGCCGCTGAGCGCTGAGCGCGCCTGGAACCGGGCCGCCTCGCGCGAGAGCCCGGTCATGGTCAGGGCGACCGTCGCGACCCGCGTGATCAGCAGGCTCAACAGGACGACGGCGAAGACGCTGATCAGCGCCAGCAACCCGGGCCTCCCGTCGGGCTGATGGGTGGAGTGTGCTCGAACCCTGCGTGCATCGGTCCCCCATGATTGCAGCGCCGCGGGCCGAGGCCCAGTGATCGGGGTCGATTCGCCGAGCGCGGACCGGAGCAGGAGTGCGCGCCGAGGTCTAGGAGCCCCGGCTGGCCGTGGGTTCCGGCTCCGTGGTCGGGCGGCCGTCGGCGTCCTCGCGGGCCTCGACACCCTGCTCCACCAGCGGATCACGCTGGCCGAACGTCGCGCCCACCACCAGCAGCGTGGTGACCACGGCGATCCCGAGGAGCACGAAACCGAGCACGCCCAGGGCCTCGAGCTCGGCCGGGGGCGCCTCCAGGCCGCGCCCCTCGTCGGCGTACGGCCACAGGGCCCGTAGCGAGCCGAGCATCAGGCCCAGCAGCGCAGCCATGGTGAGGTCGTGACGGTGATCGAGCAGCCACCCCAGCAGCCGTGAGAAGGCGCCGATCCCGACGGCCGCGCCCATCATGAACACGGCGACGTAGACGAGGTTCCGCTCGTCGAGTGCCTCGAGCGTCGGCTCGTAGAGGCCCATGACCAGCAGCAGAAACGAGCCGCTGACACCGGGCAGGATCATCGCGCAGATGGCGATCATCGCAGCCGGGAAGACGGCGTACAGCGGCGGATCGGTGATCTCGGAGTCGGGGAGGCCGGCCAAGACGAAGGCGGCGACCGCGGCAACCACGGCCAGGGCGATCTCCCGCCCGCCGAAGGAGCTGATCCGCTGCCAGGGCACGATCAGCGAGGCGAGGATCAGCCCGAAGAACAGGGCCGACGTCTCCTGCGGGTAGTCGTCGAGCAACGGGGGAATGATCTTGGCGCCGGTGACGAGCGCCAGTGCGATCCCGGCGAACAGGGGCACGATCAGGCCCCAGTGCACGGCAGCCAGTCCTGACCGGAAGCCGGTGACGTCGAAGCGCAGCAAGGCCACCGCGGCCTCGGCCGCCGACCGAACCGAGGCGATCAGGCGCTCGTAGATGCCGACGATCAGCGCGACGGTGCCGCCGCTGACTCCGGGAACGACGTCGGCGCTCCCCATGAGCAGCCCGTGCAGGACGTGGATGGCGGAACGGCGGATGACAGACCTCGGGAGGGCGTAGGACGCCCGGCCGGGGCGTCAGACAGTGGCGAAGCGACCGATGGTCTGGTCGGCCTGCAGGCCGGGCAGGTGCTCGCGAAGGATACGGAAGTACGCGAGCTCCTCCTTGCTTCGCACCGGCGGGTCGAGCTGGTCGCGCTCGTCCTCGAACTCCTCGTCGGAGATGGACTCCTCGATCTCGGCGGTCAGCACGTCGGCGGCGCCGGAGCCGTCACCGAACTGCTCCTTGCCGCGCCACAGGATCTCTTCGGGCAGCCAGTCGTTGAAGGCGCGGCGCAACAGACGCTTTTCCTGCTGGTCGGGCCCGGCGAACTTCCACCCGGTCGGTAACGACAGGCAGTGCTCGACGACGTCGCGGTCCAGGAACGGCACCCGGGCCTCGAGGCCGTGGGCCATGGTCACACGGTCGCAGCGCTGGAGGTTGAGGTCGTGCAGGCCGTGGACGATCCGCACGAGCTCGTCCTGGAGGACCTGCGGCTCGCCCTGGTGCTCGCGCAGGTACTCGTAGCCGGCGAACAACTCGTCCGCGCCCTCACCGGTGAGCACGACCTTCACGTGCTGGGCGGTGAAGCGGGCGAGCATGTAGTTGGGCACCGCGCTGCGCACGAGCGAGGGATCGAAGGACTCGATCGAGCGCACGACCTCGGGCAGGATCTCGTGCGCCTCGGAGGCCGTGTAGGTGCACTCGCGGTGCTCGGTGCCCAGGTACTCGGCGACCACGCGGGCGGCGACGATGTCCGCGCTGCCCTCGACGCCGACCGCGAAGGTCTTGAGCGTCTCGCCCCGTTCGGCGAGGCGCCTGGCCGCGATCGCGGCGATGAGGCTCGAGTCCAAGCCTCCCGAGAGAAAGACGCCGACGGGCACGTCGGCCATCAGCCGCCGGTCGACCGCCTGGATCAGGACCTCGCGCGTCTTGACGAGCACGTCGTCGGGCGCCTCGGCTCCGGCGTCGGTCGGTCCCTCGACGGCTTCGGTCGCCCCCGCGGGCACGGCGTTGGCGAAACGCTGGAGACCGTCCTCGGGCGTCCAGTGATGGCCGGGAGGAAACACTTCGACGTGCGGGAGCCACTCGGCGTCGAAGGCCCGCATCTCCGAGGCGAACCGGACGCTGCCGTTGCGCTTGGCCCAGTACAGCGGCTTGATGCCCACCGGGTCGCGGGCAGCGACGAACTGGCCCTCGGTCCCGGCGGCGCAGAACGCGTACATCCCGATCAGCTCGGCCAGCGCATCCGGACCGCGCTCGGACATCAGGTGCAGCGCGACCTCGTTGTCGGAGCGTGAGGAAAAGATGTGGTCCTCGAGGCTCTCGCGAAGCCCTTCATGGTTGTAGATCTCGCCGTTGCCGACGAGCCACATCTCGTGCTCCTCGGACGGGTGGTCGCGCTCCAGCGGCTGCGACCCGCCCTCGAGATCAACGATGGAAAGGCGCCGGTGACCGAGCCACGCGTGATCGAGGCGAACCAGGCCCTCGCCGTCGGGACCGCGGTGGGCGATCCGGTCAAGCATGGCCTGGGCATCGTCCGACTCTGAGTGGCCGTACTCGGCCGCAATTCCACACATTGGTATGAAAAGCCTACCGTGCGGTCCCAGCCGCGAACCGGCGGCGGGCCGCCATGGTCGCGGCCACCGAGTGGGCGGCGGGAGCGGTCCGGCCCCGCTGGGCACGGTCGCGGACGCGGCCCAAAGGCCCGGATCCCTGCGCGGTTGCCCCGGCGGGCCCGGCGGTCGACGCGGCGCGGGCGGGCGGGGCGTAGGCGGCCGGGCGCCGATCGACGAGGTGGGTGTAGGGGGCCCGTACGCCTGCCACCGCGGTGGCAGGGTCGATGGTTGCCGTGGCCAGGCCGCCCGAGCGGCCGGTGCAGGCCAGGACCCGCCCGTCGGGGTGCACGACCTTGGCCCGTCCACCGAACGTCCGGCCACCGTAGGAGCCGTGGTAGTTGGCCGACACCCAGACGATCTGGTTCTCCACGGCGCGAGCCTCGTCGAGGAGGTCGAAGTGCCGGGCCTGGATGTCGCGGCGACGGCCGAAGCCCAAGCCCTTGCGCTCCAGCGGCCAGGCCGCGAGGCTCGCCACGACCTCGGCGCCGTCGAGCGCCAGGGCCAGCGCCGCCTCGGGGAAGCACTTGTCGTAACAGACGAGCATCCCGATCCGGCCGACCGGGGTGTCGAGGGCGGCGAAGCCGTCCCCGGGGAGGAACACGTTCTTCTCGCCCGGCGGAAGGTGGACCTTGCGCTGGACTCCGAGGATTCCGCTGCCGTCCAGGCAGACGGCGCTGCTGTACGGGCCCTCGGGGGCGTCCTCGGTGATGCCCACGCACACGACGGTGTCGCCGGCCAGCTCGGCGACCTGCTCGAGCTCGGGGCCGTCGAGTGACAGCGGGGTGCCGGGCTCGGGAGCGGCCCCCGGCGCCTTGGCCGCCAGGTAACCACCCAGGGCGCACTCGGGGAAGACGACTAGTCGGGCACCGGAGCGGCGGGCTCGGCGCAGGTGACGGTCGATTCGCACCATCGCGTCCTCGACGCTGGAGAAGCCGTCTGCGACCGCGGCGATCGTCATGGGTGAGCTCGGGACGTCCATCGTGCGAGGAGTTTCGTCGTCCCACGGCCTGCGGCCTATGGCACGGATGGCCAAAGATCACCGCGCCCCGTCTGTACACATGGCGTAAAGCCCGCGGGCGCGGGTGCCTGCGACGCGCCCTACTCGTAGATGACGAGGTCGGGCGCGGGCCGCAGCGCGAGCACCTGCTTGGGCGTCATCAGCCCCGTGTCCTCGCGGTAGAAGAGCTTGAAGCCGTTGCGGGCACCGCGCTTGCGGTCGGCGGTGAAGTCCCGGTACTTGTCGGCCTTCAGCTCGGCGGTCCCGAAGCCGTCGACGTTGATGACCAGCTCGACCTCCCGGCGGTCGGCCAGCTCGGCGTCGTTGCCAATCATGTCCTCGGTGAACCGGTGCACGACCAGCAGCTTCTCCGGCAGATGGTGCTTGCGGGCGAGCTGCTGCAGGTAGGCGGAGACCTCGTTGATCTTGGCGGCGGTGGTCGACCCGATCACCTTGCCGGGGATCTCGCCCGGCCCCATGCTCCACTCGGGATCCAGTGCGAGCCCCACGTCGGGTTCGCGGAGGAACCGCTCGAGGTGGCGGGCTTCGTCCATGAAGTCCGACCGTCCCGGTTGCACGTCGAGCAGCAGCAGCGCCTTCGCCTTTCGGGCGGCCCGCAGGTAGCGGCGGATGACCTTGGCCTCTTGGCGGTAGCTGTAACGGCGCTCGGGCCCCGGCGCGGCGGCGGCGACGGTGGCGATCAACTCGAACGCGGGCAGCACGGGCCGGCGCTTGCGCTCGTAGGGCCGTGCCTGCTTGCGCAGCCGCCCCGCAACCTTGGACACGGGGCCGATTCCGAGCTCGCCGAGCTCGTCGTCCTGCGGGGCGCCGTAGAACGCGACGACGCGGTGCTCGGGGAAGATCGAGCGCCCGCCGCCGGGCAGCTCGGCCGGCTTGCGTGGCTCGGCTTGGGGCTCGTCTGAGCGGGCCCGGGTCTCGTCGCTAGCCTCGCCACCCAGGCTCCCTGCGCCGGCGACCCATAGGCCAGCGCCGGCCACGAGGACGACGACGGCCGCGGCGACGCGACGGCGGCGGCGGACACGGCGGCGCACCTGTTCACGGCGCGCGCGCCGCCGGGCTACGTGCGGATCACTGGGGAACACGGGCGCGGCCATCCACCGCAAGGGTGCCACGACCGGTCGCCGGCGTGGCGCACCGAAGGGCCAACGACCGCGCAGCCAGGTGACGCTCGTTGGTGGTCCGGCGGCGGTTCAGCGAGCAGAGCCCAACTGACGCATCCAGTGCAGCCGGCCGATCAGCACGGCGACGACCTCGGGGTCGAACTGACCGCCGGCGTTGTCGGACAGCTGGCGCACGGCCTCGGAGTGGGTAAGGGTCCGGCGCCAGGGACGCGGGCTTGTCATGGCGAAGTAGGCGCCGCTCGCAAGCAGGACCCGGCTGCCGAGAGGAATCTGCTCACCGGCCAGCCCGTCGGGATACCCGGTGCCGTCCCAGCGCTCGTACTCGTGGCGCACGATCGAGGCGACCTCGTCGAGGCCGGCCAGGGAGCGCAACAGGGTCGCGGCCACGTCGGGGCGCCGACGGATCAGCCCCCATTCGACGGCGTCGAGCTCGCCGGGCTTGTCGAGGATAGATTCGGGAACGGCGAGCGATCCGACGCCGCGCAGCAGCGCCGCCGCACGCACGTCGGCCGATGGCCCCATCTGCAGCTCGCGCGCGATCCGCTCGGCGATCTCGATGGTCGGGTCGGCCGACCCGTTGCCGCGCACGGCGAGCATGGACGCCAGCCCGCGCACCGTGGACCGGGCCCCGGGGGCGAGGTTGTCCAGCTCCCCGATCAGGGGGTCCGACTCGCAGCCGACGATGCCCCCCGGGCCCTCGGCATGCGCCTCGGCCAAGGCATCGCGGGCCGAGGCCGGGATGTGGTCGCCGCTGCCGCAACGGA
>JBPCPM010000108.1:0-4310 GCA_050999155.1 Solirubrobacterales bacterium | reverse complement strand
TCTGGGCCGAGCGCGACGGGGTCGAGCCACCAGCAGAGCTACCGCCGCTTCCTGAAGGGTGGCCTGCCCAGTACGAGCGTCTAGCGGCCCAGCACGACCTCCATACCCAGACTTTCACCGCCGCTCGTCGACCCGCGTGCAGACTGGACCGCCGGCATCTCGGAGGAACTCCACCCACGCCGAGGTGTCGACGAGGATCATCCGGCGCGACCGCTCCGCATCTGGTCGAGGTCGCCGTCCCACCCCGACCCGCGCAATCGCCGAGCCGCGTGAAGGTCGAGCGGTTCAGCCGCCAGGGTGCGGAGGGCCAGGTTCACGGCCTCGCGCTTGGTCGAGAGGTGGTAGCGCTCCATCACGGCCCGACAGGCATCATCGTCGATGTCGATGTTGGTGCGTGACATACACCTAAGATACACCGACGGCGGTCTCAGATGCCGAGCGCTCGCTGAAGCGACACAGGCGGCGTCCGCCACGTAGACGCATCAGGTCACATCGGCCCTATTCGCCCGAGGACCTGCTGGTCGCGAGACTTGCTCGCAACGCCTCAAGGAACGCCTCGGGCTGGTCGCGCGCAGGGTCGTCGGCGGCGCGGTCGATGATGTGCAGCGGCCAGCCGTGTCGTGCGGAGGCTCGCTCTGCGATGCGGACCCGGTTGGCTCGGTCGCCTCGACCCCAGATCAAGGTGGTGGGCACCACGATGCGGTCGAGCTCATGGGCGGGGATGCGGCGTAGGCCGGCCTTGCGGAACAGGCGTCCCGCCTCACTTCCCGAGTCGGAGCCCGCCATGGCCAGGTTGTAGGCGACGAAGGAGGGCCAGTCGTCGCCCAGGTCACGACGGAGATGGTCGAGGTCGTACGCGCACTGGCCCATGAAACGTTCGTAGCTCCGCTCGCGGGGGCGGGCCATGAAGCCGATGAAGTGAGGGCGAACCGGGGCCTCGGCAGGAAACGGCCGAGGCCGAGCGAGTCCACCAGCACGAGGCGCTGCAGTCGATCGGGCCGCTGGGCGGCGAACCGTGCCGCGATCGCCCCGCCCAGCACGTGGCCCACGATGGTGGGCGGCTCGTGGCAGGTGGCCTCGATCAGCCGGTCCAGCCACTCGATGGCGCGATCGGCGTCGAGGGGCTGGTCGCCGGCACCGGAGGCGCCGTGGGCGGGCAGGTCCGGCGCGATCACCCGATGGGTGGTCGCCAGGTTCGGAATGGTCCATCGCCAGTTCACCGCTGACTCGCCGGGGCCGTGAAGAAGCACGACGGGCGGGCCCTCGCCTCCTTCGAGGATGGCGGAAGAGATCCCGGCAACGTGGAGACGGCGCTCGGTTACGGGCACGCCTCGCAGCAGTCGTTCTCGGTGCTGATCGGCGGTACCGGTCGGCGTCTGCGAGTTGGTGTTCTCGGTGGTACGGGTCATTGGTCCTCCCGGTAGGCGGTGGTGATGAGCAGCCCCGGTTCCATGACCGAGGCATCGCGGTCGACGAATGGCGCGCACCGCTGGATGACTTCGGCTTCGAGCGCGGCTCGCCCGGCCTCGTCCAGGTCCGCGGCCGCGGCGGCCAGCGGCGTGCTCTGGACGTACTGCCAGAAGAAGTCCGCCGGCGGCGCCACGCGCAACGGGACCGACGTTGTCTCGACCTCGACGCGGTCGAACCCGGCTGCCGCCATCAGCTCCCGGGCCTCGTCGGCGTCGTGCAACGAGAACACGGCGTGGACGAACATCGACGCGCCCGGTCCCAAATGGTTGGTGAGGGCCTCATCGATGGCCTCGAAGAGGGGCGGCGTCGGGCCCGGCGTACACCACACGGCCCGCCCGCCGTCGGCCAGCACCCGGTGCATCTCGCCCACGGCCCGGTCCTTGGCCGAGAAGAACTGCAGCCCCATGGAGCACAGGACCAGGTCGAAGGAGGCATCGGGCAACGGGACGTCCTCAGCCGGCGCCTCGGTCCAGACGACGCCGTCGGGGGTGACGGTGCGGGCCACGCCCAGCATGCCGGGGTTGGCGTCGAGACCGACCACGGAGCCCTTGGGGCCGACCTCCTGGAGGGCGAGGCGGCTGGCGATCCCGGTGCCACAGGCGACGTCGAGCACGCGGTCCCCCGGGGCGGGCCGGGCGGCGCCGACCAGGCGGCGTGCCACCGGCTCGCCGATAGCGGGCACGAAGTAGCGCTCGTAGTTCTCGGCGGTGCTGGCTGCGTACTTCTCGTACAGGGACGTGGCCGGGCGAGTGGTCATCGGTTCCTCCTTGGCGGACGAGCGGTATGGGAGGAATGTACGAAGACGACGGCCGGTCCGACTTCGGGAGGATCCGCCAACTTCGTGGGGCCGCGTGGGGGAGAACCCCCATGCGGGGCCACTGCGCCCTACAGCAGCCCGTGCTCGTAGGCGCGGGCCGTGGCTGCGGCCCGGTTCGACACGTCGAGCTTGGTGAAGATGTTCTCCAGGTGCCGTTCGACAGTCTTCTGGCTGATCGCCAGCTCGCCGGCGATCTGGCGGTTGGTGCGCCCCGCCGCCACCAGGCGCAGCACCTCGAGCTCCCGGTTGGTGACGGTCTGGTCTCGACCCAGCGCCCCCGACGATCCACCAACGTCCCGGGGGTCATCGGACAACAGTCGGTCGAGGCGGGCGAGCGCCGGCGCGGCACCGAGCGCCTCGAACACGGCGCGGGCAGCATCGCACTCCAGCTCGGCCCGCTCCCGATGGTCGAGCTGGCGGCAGGCGCCGGCGAGGAGCACCCGCACCTCGGCGGCCTCATAGGGAGCCCGCAGCTGCTGCCAGGCGTCGAGCGCGCTGCGCAGCGGCCCGAGGGCCGCAGTGGCGTCACCGTCGACCAGCAGGAGGAACCCGCGGGTCTGGGCCGCGATAGCGCCCAGCATCGTGGCGGCGCCGGCCTTGGCCAGCTCGTCGAGCTCGTCGGCCGCGGCCGCCGCTTCTTCCCGCCGTCCGACCGCCATCATGATCTCGGCGTGCGCGGGTAACAGCTGTGCCCGTGAGACCCGGTCGCCGGCGGCGTCCAGCGCAGCCCCGATCGCCGTCGCCGCGGAGTCGGCGCGCCCCTCGGCCAGACGCAGCAGCGCCAGTCCAGGCTGTGGGTCACGGCCGGCGACATGGGCTTGGCGATATGCCTCCTCGGCCTCATGAAGCTCACCCCGCAGCCGGTGCAGCTCGCCGAGCTGGTAGTAGGCCATGCCCACGGCCGGGTGCGGCGGGTCGCTCAACCGTCGGCGGGCGTGTTCGACCGCGGCGGCCGCGGCATCCCACTCGCCCCTGATCTGCAACACCTGGGCCCGGTGGACTAGGCACTGGCCGCGGTAGGGCACGAGGCCGGGCTGCTTTTCGCACCAGCGCTCCAGCGCAGCCGTCCACTCCGCGGCCCGCCGGAGGTCGAACACCTGCTGACACCCGTCAATGACGGCGCAGTACACGAGGCCGGAGATCGTCGGCGAGGTATCGCCGGCCGTGACCGACACCATCGCCTCGTCGAACAGTCGCAATCCCTCCGAGGTCCGTCCCAAGAGCAGTAGCGCCTCGCCTTGGCCGAGCACGCCGAGGGTGGCCAGGTCAGGGTCCTCGAATCGGCGGGCCAGGGCGCTCACCTCACCGAACCGTTCGAGCGCGGTGTCGGGCTCCCCCTTACCCATGGCCATCAGCCCCGCAGGGACCAGCAGGTACCCTTGCTCGACCGCGTCGAGCACATGGTCTTCCAGCAGGCGGCCGGCCCGGGCCAACCAGCCGCCACCCTGGGCCATCTCGCCCCGCTGGATCAGGCCGAAGCCGAGCCAGAAGGCACACCGCACCGCCCGCGGCAGGTCACCCAGCGCCTGCCAGGCCCGGTGGGCGCGGCCCCACGCGTCGGAACTCTCCTCGTCGTGCCCGGTCAGGTAGGCCGAGGTGGCGAGGCGCTCCAAGTCGGCGGGCTCCAGTGCGGTCTCGCGATCGGCCTCCCCGAGCCATTCGTAGGCGTCGAGCCAGGAGCGTCGCTCGAACGCCTCCCGTCCTCGCACCAGAGTCTCCGCGGATCGCATCACGCTGCCCTCGAACTGACGGTACTCCGGCTGGCGAAGCTCGCGATCAGGGCGACCTGTCACCGTCCGGTATCAGCGCTCCGTCCGGGGTTGCGCCGCGGCACACCTGGGTACAGATGGACCTGTGTTCTTGCGCGCCCATACATCGATCCTCCTGCCCGTTCTGGCCCAGGTCGCACCCGGTTCCGAGCCGTGTGGGTCTCCCGACGAGGCCGGTGCCCTCTGTGGACAGATCCTGGATCTGACCGGCAACGAGGGGTTGGCGCAGGCCGGTGACCTGCTGGTGGCCCGGC
>JBPCPM010000033.1:0-4169 GCA_050999155.1 Solirubrobacterales bacterium | reverse complement strand
GCTGGAGGGGGGGCGTAATTCCCTCGCTTTGTCCTAGTCGCCCTCCCCCTCCTCGGCTTTTCCCCGTGGGGTGGGTGGGGCGACCCCGCCACAGGGCACCTTCGATGAACACCTGGCCGATCGGGTCCAGCGGAACCCGCACCTCGGCCGGATGGCCGACGAGCTCCTCCCAGCCGGTGAGCACCGGCATGTGGCGGGCCTGGACCGCCTTGACCGCGGCGAAGGTGGTAAGCCCGCCGAGCAGCACGGCGGTGAGGATCACGACGGGCACCGAGACGTCGAAGGCGGCGGAGTCGGTGTCGAACAGCAGCAGGCCGGAGGCCACCAGCGACGCGACGCCCGCCGCTCCCAGTGCCCCGTGGCTCTGGATCTGGGACTCGGCCACCATCAGGATCAAGGCCAGCACCAACAGCACGATCCCCGCGACCGTCACCGGCAGCAGGGAGGTCGCAAACGCGCCCAGGACGATGAACACGGCGCCGAACGCGCCGGGGAAGATCAGCCCCGGGTTGAAGATCTCGAAGCCGATCCCGGCCAGCCCGGCGGCCAGCAGCAGGAAGGCGATCGTCGGGTTGACCAGCAGCTGCAGCAGGTCGTACTGCAGCGGCATGTCGCGCCGTTCGATGGTCAGCCCCGTCGTGTCGAGCGTCCGGGCCTTGGGCCCCTTGACCTCGAAGCCGTCGAGCCTTTCCAGCAGCTGCTGCTCGTCGTCGGCCACGAGGTCGATGAGGTTGCGCTCGAGCGCAGTGCGCGCGGTGACGTTGGTCGCCTTACGCACCATTTCCTCGGCCAGCTCGGGGTCGCGCCCATGTTCGGAGGCGAGCGCCCGGACGAAGGCGGCCGCGTCGTTTTCCACCTTGCGCAACAGGGTGCTGTCTCCCTCGGATCCGCCTCCGGGTGACAGCTGGATCGGGGTCGCCGAGCCGATGTTCGTCTGTGGTGCCATGGCCGCCACGTCGGAGGCCTGAGTGATGAACAGCCCAGCCGAGGCGGCACGGGCTCCGTCCGGGGAGACGTAGACGACGACTGGGATCTTGGCCCCGAGGATGTCCTGGATGATCGCCCGCATCGAGGTGACCAGGCCTCCCGGGGTGTCCAGCCGCAGGATGATCATCTTGGCTCGTTTCTCGCGCGCCTCGGCCACGGCCTTGTCGACCCAGCGCTCGGTGGCGGGATCGATCGTCCCGGTGAGCTCGACGGAGTAGGCGACGCCGCCGCCCTGGCTGGTGGCGGGTCCGGCGAGCAGCAGGCCGCCGGCGACCAGGGCGAGGACGCTGAGCGTAAGCCGGATCAATGCCGGACGTCGGATCCGGGACCGCGATGCCATGGGTCCAAGTATGGACGGTGGGCGGTGCGGGCTCGCCCGGTCAGCCGCCGGTGGCGTGCTTGGTGATCTCGGCCTCGAGGTCCGCCTCGGAGCGGTACTGGCCCTGATGGACGAAGGTGCGCTTGCCCGAGGCGTCGTAGAACACCGTCGAGGGGAAGGTCAGGATCGCGTCGATGCGCTTGGCCACCTCGAGCTTTGGGTCCTCGATGCTGGGATAGGGCACCGGGTAGTCGGCGAGGAACCCCTCGGCGCCCTCGCGCGAGTCGTTGGAGTTCACGCCCAGGAAGGCGATCTCGTCGCCGCGCTTGGCCACCTGGGACTGAAAGAACGGCGCCTCGGCCCGGCACGGGCCACACCACGAGGCCCACTTGTTGACGACGACCGGATGGCCCTCGAGGTTCTCGAGCGTGGTGCGCAGCGTCGCGGGCCCGCCGGCCAGCAGGGCGTCGCCCTTGGCGTACAGGTCGGCGAGCTTGGGCGGCGCATCGTCGAGGGACCCGTAGTCGGGTGTCTGGCCCGGGCCCGCCGGGTCATCGGACCCGCAGGCAACCAGGACGAGGGCCGCCAAGATGGCCACGGCGATCAGCGGTGGGCGGGCACGCAACACGGTCGGATCGAGAGTAGCGGCCGGTGATCGCCGGCCACCATGTCCCGAACCCCTCCGGATGGCTGCCCGGGCGCATGAAAGACCCTTCAACCGGGTACACTGGGGCCAAGTCCTCGCAGGGACTTTCCGCCATCGGCACAGGGAGGATGCTCCGTGTCGGCTGGCGGCCGCCGCACGGTTCGTCGCACGTCGATGCGCCCGCGGCCTCACAAGGTCGAGCAAGACCTACTCCTGATGGCTTCCGTAACCGACGCCGCGTCCGCGGCCAGCTTGCCCCCTTCGGCAGAGATCGAACGCGCCGAGGCGTTCGCCCGTGAGCGCTTCGTCCTCGAGGGCGAAGACGCCGAGTCGGCGCTCGCCGCCGGCACCGCTCGCCGCGAGGCGCTCGACGCGGCGCTCTCGGAGCTCGCCGACGGGGCGACCGAGCCGTCGATCCACTGGCGCCAGAACTACTCGCTGCTGCTCGGCCTCGAGCGCCTGCTCCTCGAGCCCGAGCCGGTGCTCGACGACGGCACGAGCCTCAACGCCCATCAGGTCGACGCCCTGTCCGGCACCCTGGCCGCGCTGAGCACCGAGCTGCAGGCGGCCACCGCCCGGTCGCGCAACGGTGCGCGGATCGCGCCCACGGCGCCCGACGTCGACGAGGAGGCCGAGGCAGCAGCAGCCGTCGCCGCCGCCCGGCGCGAGGCCGACCGGACCACGGTCGTCCGCGAGGCCGCCGTCGAGCTCGAGCCGGCGTCCGAGCCCGAGCCCGATGACGCGCTCGACGAGGAGCTGGCCCCCCTCGAGGACGACGACCTCGATCTCGAGGATGACGAGGACCTCGAGGAGTTCGAGACCGCGCCCCCCGACCTCGACGACGAGGCCGACGCCGAGCCCGACGACGAGCTGGAGGCCGTGGCCGAGATCGGCACCGAAGAAGCCGACGACGACGTCGAGCCGGAGACCCTGGCCGAGGACGAGGAGCCGCTGGACTGGGACCCCTCCGCCGACGAAGACGACGAGATCGTCGACGACGCGCCCGACGACCCGGGGGCAAGCCGCCGCTTCTGGTTCGAGCACGCGACGGGCGCCGGCAAGTCGGTCGCCGCCGTCGGGTTCGTGGCCGCTTCGCAGACCGGCGGCGTGCTGATCCTCACCCACCGGCGCAACCTCGTCGACCAGTTCATCGGCGAGATCTCCTCGCGGGGGTACGGCAAGCGCCTTTCGCCACCGCTGCTGCGCGGGCAGGACCGCGCGGACGGCCCGGTCACGGTGGAGACCTACCAGTGGTTCGTCCGCAACGCCGGCAAGATCTCGGACGCGTACTCGATCGTCATCTGCGACGAGGCGCACACGGCGCTGGGCGAGAAGACCAGCCACTCGATCCGCGCCTGGACCGGGCCCGTCTTCATCGGCATGACCGCGACCGGCGCGCTCATCGCCCGCCACGTCGCCGACCTCTTCCCCACCCAGACGTCGCGGTTCGACCTCGCGCAGGCGGCCCGGCGTGGCGTGATCTCGCCGTTGCGCTGCGTCCGCATCCCTCCCGGTCCGGGCGTACGGACCATCGCCAAGGTGCCGCTGCGCAAGGGCGAGGTCGACCAGGACTTCGACCAGGAGGAGCTCGCCGCCCTGCTGGACCAGGCGCCCTTCAACCTGGCCATCGCCGACCTGTACAAGTCGCGGTTTCGCGCCGTTCCCGGCGTCGTCTACACGGCGGGGGTCCAGCACGCCAAGAACGTCGCGGCCGCCATGCAGGCCGCCGGCATCCGCGCGCGGGCCGTCTCGGGCGAGACGCCCAAGCGCGAGCTGGCCGCGATCCTCGCCGCCTTCGAGCGCGGCGAGGTCGACGTGCTGTGCAACGCCCAGCTGCTGGCCGAAGGCTGGAACTCCCCCCGCGCCACCCTGTGCATGCACCTGGCGCCCACCGCGTCCCGGCGCATCTACCAACAGCGCGTCGGCCGCGTCACCCGCCGCAACCCCGGCAAGGAGGCCGGCCTGGTCGTCGACCTCGTGCACCCGGCGACCACGCACGACGAGACGATCGTCACCCTGCACATCCTGCTCGATCGCGACGTCTACCGCGGCGGAGCGATCGTCGTGGGGCCCGTGCGCCGCGGCCGCGTTCGCAAGGTCCGGGTCGAGCGGCGCGTCCTGCCGGTCTCCAACAACCCGGAGAAGCGGGTTGCCGTGCTCGAGCGCGAGATCTGGCGGGTCGCCGTCGAGAACCTCGACTGGGCCGAGCAGCACGTG
>JBPCPM010000126.1:0-13893 GCA_050999155.1 Solirubrobacterales bacterium | reverse complement strand
CCGGCAGCCACCCCGCCGGCCGATCCGGACGGTTCGACCCATACGATGCCGAGCATCCGCGACCAGCGCTACCTGCTGGCGCTGGTCTTCGTCGTCGGCTCGGCCAGCCTCGGCTCCGAGATCGCCGCTGCCCGCCTCCTGGCCCCGTTCTTCGGCGCATCGACCATCGTGTGGGCCAACACGATCGGCGTCGTGCTCGTCGCCCTGTCGATCGGCTACGCCGTCGGCGGTCGCATCGCCGACCGACGCCCGACCCTGCGGGCCCTGTGCACCCTGGTGCTGGGCGCCTCGATCCTGCTCGCGATCGTGCCGTTCTTGGCCCGGCCGTTCCTGAAGGTCTCGGCGGAGGCGCTGGACTCGATCTCGGCGGGGGCGTTCGCCGGCTCGCTGGTCGGGGTCCTGGCCATGATCGCCGTGCCCGTGATGATGCTCGGGGCGGCGTCGCCGTGGGCGATCCGCCTGGCCATCCCGGCCGTCGACCAGACCGGACGCGTGGCCGGCCGCATGTACGCCGTGTCCACGGCCGGGTCGCTGGTCGGGACGATGGTCTCGGCGCTCGTGCTGATCCCCGTGATCGGGACGCAGCGGACCTTCCTGCTGTTCGCGCTGGCCGTCGCCCTGATCTCCGCCGCGGGGCTGGGCCTGCGGTGGTTCGCCGTGCCCCTTGTCATCGCCCTGTTGATGGCCATCCCCGTCGGAACCGTCAAGGCTCGCGCCTCGGGCGAGGTCATCTACGAGGAGGAGACCGCCGACCAGTACGTGCGCGTGATCGAGCAGCGTGACGGTGACCGGCTGCTTGAGCTCAACGAGGGCCAAGCCGTGCACTCGGTCACGCGAACCGACAGCTTTCTCACCGGCGGCGTGTGGGACTGGTACCTCGTGCTGCCGCGCGCCGTGCTCGACCGCCCGCCCAAACGCATGGCGATCCTCGGCAACGGCGCCGGCACGACCGCCCGCGCCTACGGCAACTACTTCCCCGAGACCGAGATCGACGGCGTCGAGATCGACGGGGAGCTCGAGGACATCGGCCGCCGGTTCTTCGACCTCAAGAACCCGAAGCTGACAACCCACGCCGAGGACGCGCGGCCGTTCTTGCGGCGCTCCGACGGCAACTACGACGCGATCCTCGTCGACGCGTACCGCCAGCCCTACATCCCGTTCTACCTGACGACGGTGGAGTTCTTCGAGCTCGCCCGTGATCGCCTGGCCCCGGGGGGCGTGCTGCTGGTCAACGTGGGCCACCCCGAGGGCAACGACGACCTCGAGACCGTCCTTGGCAGCACGATGGACGAGGTGTTCCCCTCCGTGCGTAGGGCCCCGCTCGAGCAGACCAACACGCTGCTGGTCGCCAGCGAGGGCGAGGTGTCGGCCAAGCGGCTGCGCGAGCAGACCCCGGACCTGCCGCGCGACCTGCGCAACCTCGCGGCCATCACCGCCTTCCGGCTGGAAGACCGGCTGCCCGGGACCGAGGTCTACACCGACGACCATGCGCCGGTGGAGTGGCTGATCGACCGCTCGATCCTCGGCTACGCGGCCGATCAGGAGTGACCGGGGCGCTTGCGGCGTTGCCGCAGGATCCACGCCACCTCGGCGAGGTCCACCACGAAGGCGAGCAGCCGGGCCGGCGCCCCGGTGACCAGCCATCCGAGCGCCCGGTCGCGCAGGCGGACGGCCATTGACGATCGCGCGGGCACGGAGGTGGGGTGGGAAACGGGGGCGGACACCGTGGCCAACTGTGCCAAACGTCGGCGCCGCGTCGCCTCGTCTACCCTGCCCTGCCCATGCAGACCGAGGTCACAGAACTCGAGGAGTCCCGCGTCCGTGTCGACGTGGAGGTCGATCCGGCCTCCGTTGACAAGCGGATCGACCGCGCCGCCAAGTCCCTGGGGCGCGAGCTGCGCATGCCGGGCTTTCGCAAGGGCAAGGT
The DNA here is from genome assembly GCA_050999155.1 of Solirubrobacterales bacterium. Lineage (GTDB taxonomy): Bacteria > Actinomycetota > Thermoleophilia > Solirubrobacterales > 70-9 > JBPCPM01. Next base: position 11,966 of record JBPCPM010000126.1, on the reverse strand, counting down.
CCCGCCGTCGCTGGTCCTCCAGCGCGTGGGTCGGGCCGCCGTGCTGCAGCAGGCCGTCGAGGAGTCGATGCCCGAGTGGTACGGCGAGGCCGTGCGTGAATCGGGCATCGTCCCGATCGGTGAGCCCGAGCTGTCGCTCGGCGACGTGCCCGAGGAGACCGGGCCACTGACGTTCTCCATCGAGATCGGCGTGCGGCCCGTCGCCACGCTCGGCGAGTACAAGGGCCTGGAGGTCGGCAAGGCCGAGGCCGAGGCCGACCCCGAGCAGGTCGACGCCGAGCTCGAGCGCATGCGCGAGACCCTGGCCTCCCTGGAGGAAGTCGCCCGCGAGGCCGCCGAGGGCGACTTCGTGATCATCGACTACCGCGGAGAGCTCGACGGCGAGGCGTTCGCCGGCGGCGAGGACTCCGACCGCCTCCTGGAGCTCGGCTCCAACACCTTCATCCCCGGCTTCGAGCAGCAGCTCGTCGGGTCCAAGGCCGGCGACGAGCCCACCGTCTCGGTGACCTTCCCCGAGGACTACCGGGCCACCGAACTCGCCGGGCAGGAGGTCCAGTTCGCCGTGACCGTCAAGGCGGTCAACGAGAAGGCGTTGCCCGAGCTCGACGACGACTTCGCCCTCGAGGCATCGGAGTTCGACACCATCGCCGAGGTCCGGGCCGACATCGAGGAGCGCCTGCGCTCCGAGGCGCAGGAGCGAATCGAGGGCGAGTTCCGCCAGGCCGCGGTCGATGTCGCGGTGGCGAAGGCGACGATCGAGATCCCCGAGGCGATCGCCGTCGCCCGCGCCCAGGACCGCTGGTCACGGGTCGAGCACTCGCTGTCGCACCGAGGGATGAACCCCGAGCAGTACCTGGCCATGACGGGCCAGACCCGCGAGGAGGTTGTCGAGCAGGCCCGGCCGGAGGCCGAACAGGACCTCAAGCGCGAGGCGCTGCTGGCCGCCGTGGCCGAGGACGCGGAGATCGATGTCTCCAAGGACGACATGCTCGAGGCCCTGTCCTCCAGCGCCGAGTCTGAGGGCACCACGCCCAAGAAGCTGCTCGAGCGCCTGCGCTCCAACGGCCGTGAGGCCGACCTGCGCGAGGATCTGCGCCTGGCCAAGGCGGCCGAGCTGATCGCCGAGTCGGCCACGCCCGTCGAGCTGGAGGAACCCGAGACGCCCGACCCGGGGACGCCGGATGACGCCGACGGGGGCTCGGAGGAGCCCGGCGAGACGGCGTCCGACGACGACTGATCGGTCCCCGGAACGGGGGATTGCCCCCTGATCCGGGAGCGACGTATGGTCGTAAGTACTGCCATGGCCTCACGCCCCCGCTCTCTCGTCGTCCTGCTCATCGCTGCCCTGCTGACGGTTGCCGCGCTTGGATGCGGCAGCGATGACTCCTCCAGCGGCTCGGCCGACAGCGGCCAGGCCATCGACACCGAGGCGCAGGACACCAGCACGTCCAGGGGCTCGGGCGAGGTCCAGTCGGGCGAGGTCGAGATCGACATCGCCGACTTCGAGTTCAAGCCACCCGAGGTCACCGTCGAGGCCGGCACCAAGGTCACCTGGACCAACAAGGATTCGGCCAACCACACGGCGACCGCCGACGACAAGACCGTCTTCGACACCGGCAACCTCAACCAGGGCGACGCCAAGTCGGCCACGCTCGACAAGGCCGGGACCTACGGCTACATCTGCGACATCCACCCGTACATGAAGGGTTCGGTCACCGTCAAGTAGGCGGGGGCCCGCCGTCGGGAAGCCGGATGTCGAACGTGGTGCCGGCCCGCGGCGCCGTCCGGACCTTGACGGTCCCGCCGACCGCCTCGACGCGTTCGGTGCTGGAGGCGAGGCCGAGGTGTCCCTGCTGCACGGCCATGGACCGGCGAGCGGGATCGATGCCATGCCCGTCGTCGGTTACCACGAGGCGAACGCCCTCGCGCTCACGAGCCACCCGCAGGTCGACCCTGGAGGCTCCGGCGTGGCGGGCGGCGTTGACCAGCAGCTCTCGGCCCAGCGAGAACAGCAGCCCGTCGTGGTGTCTGCCGGCTTCGGGCTCGACCTTGATGGAGACCGCGAAGCCTCCACGTTTGGCCTGGCGCTCGGCGACGGCGGTCAGCGCCGCCTCCAGTCCGGCCTGCTCGAGCAGGTAGGGGTGCAGCTCGAACGCCGTCTCGCGCAGCTGGCCGACGGTGCGGCGGATGCCCTCCCGGCCACGGTCCAGGGCGCCCTCCTGACCTGACGAGGCCTCCGCGAGGTCCTGCTCGGCGGCCAGGAGGTTCTGCAGCGGCTCGTCGTGCAGGGCCTCGGCCAGGCGCCGGCGCTCGGTGTCCTCGGCGGCGAGCGCCTGGGTGACGAGCCTCCCGCGGCCTTCGTACAGCGCCGCGATTCGCGCCGCCCGGCGGGTCAGGATCGTGGAGATCAGGGTGGCTGCCATCCCGATCCACAGCAGGTAGCCGGCCTGGGCGACGATGAACGCGACGTCCGACGCGGAACGCGTCAGCGGGTGGGGGAGGGTGACCGCGGCGTACAGGGCCGCCGCGAGGGCCGAGGCGAGCGCGGTCTGCCTCGGGCCGAGCAGAAACGCTGCGCCCACCGGCAGCAGGTAGAAGGCGAAGCGCACGAGCGAGGTGCTGCCCCCCGACGTGTAGGTCAGGGCGCAGACGAGACCGAGGTCGATTGCCGCCATCGCCTCGCCGCGCAGCGGCAGCCGGCTGCGGCCGAAGTATGCGAACCCGGCCAGCACCACCGCCCACACCGCGCCGGCGCCGAACAGCCACCAGAACGGATCCAGGGTCGGCCGCCCGACCAGCAGCTGCCCGGCTCCGATCGCCGGCAGGGCCCCGATCCGGACCAGGGCGACGGCGGAGGCGGTGCCCTGGTCGGCCTCGGACGGGTGGTCGGCCGGGTCGCTACTCGACGAGGCCGTGGCGCATCCCTTCGGCCACCGCCGCCGCGCGGTCGGACACCCCGAGCTTCTCGTAGGTGTTCTTGAGGTGGGTCTTGATCGTGGCCGGGCTCAGAAACAGGCTCTCGCCGATCTCCCCCGCAGGCGCCGCGGAGGCGACGGCCCCCCCGGCGGACGCAGTGCGCCGGCCGCACCCCGTCAGTGCCCGCAAGGCGCGTCGTCGGCGACGCTCGGGCAGGCGCCTGATGCCGCCGGCCTGAGCGGCCCCCGTCCCCGCAAGCCCGCCGGAGGCCGTGTGTAGACTGCCGCGCCATGAGCCCACTTGTTCCCATGGTCGTTGAGCAGACGTCGCGCGGAGAGCGCGCCTTCGACATCTACTCGCGCCTTCTCAACGAGCGCATCATCTTCCTCGGCACGCCGGTCACCGACGAGATCGCGAACCTCATCGTCGCCCAGCTGCTGCACCTCGAGTCCGAGGATCCGGACAAGGACATCAGCATCTACGTCAACTCCCCGGGCGGCTCCGTGTACGCGGGCCTGGCGATCTACGACACGATGCAGTTCATCAAGCCCGACGTGCAGACGATCTGCGTCGGCATCGCCATGTCGATGGGGGCCCTGCTGCTCTCCGCCGGCGTCAAGGGCAAGCGGATGGCACTGCCCAACTCCAAGATCCTCATCCACCAGATCCACACGAGTGGCATCGGCGGTCAGGCGTCGGACATCGAGATCCACGCCAGGGAGATCCTCGACACCCGTCAGCGCCTGGACATGATCCTCGCCAAGCACAGCGGCCAAGACCTCGAGAAGGTATCCAAGGACACCGACCGCGACTACTTCATGACGCCCGATGAGGCCAAGGAGTACGGCCTCATCGATCGCGTCATCGAGCACCACTAGCGCCGGCGTGGCGGCGGCGCAGGCGCCCGGCGGCGTCGGCCGGCCTGCCTCGGAGATCGCTCGCCTGGTCGCGGCCGGCGAGCTGTTGGCCGCCGAGGCCGTCGACGCGCACATCGAGCGCATCGAGGCCACGCACGACCGGCTCAACGCGGTCAGCTTCCGCCGTTTCGAGCAGGCACGCACAGAAGCGGCCGAGATCGATCGGCTGCGTACCGAGGGCGAAGCGCTCGGCCCGCTCGCCGGGGTCCCGATCACGATCAAAGATCAGGCACGCATGGCCGACACCCCCACGTCGCTGGGGATGAGCAGCCGCGAAGGTCACCGGGCCGAGGGCGACGGCCCGCTTGTCCGGCGCCTGCGCGGTGCGGGAGCGATCGTGCTCGGCAAGACGAACGTCTCCCAGATGCTCTTCTACTGGGAGGCCGACAACCCGCTGCATGGGCGCACCGACAACCCGTGGGCGGCCGATCGCACGCCGGGCGGATCGAGCGGGGGAGAGGCGGCGATCATCGCGGCCGGGGGATCGGCACTGGGCCTCGGGGCCGACTACGGCGGCAGCCTGCGTATCCCGGCCCACTTCTGCGGGATCTCGACGATCAAGCCGACGGCCAACCGCCTGACCAACCGCGACAACGTCGAGGCGCTGCTGCCCAACCACCCGGTGATCCCGCAGCAGTTCGGGCCCATGGCGCGGACGGTTGCCGATGTCGCGCTCGGGATGGAGGTCCTGGTCGATGTCGACGACCCCGACCCGCAGGCTCCGCCGGTCCCGTGGCCCGACCACCGCGAGGTCGATCCGCGGTCCCTGCGCGTGGGCGTGGTGACCGGCACCGGGCCCGTGGACGCGACCCGCGGCGTCCTCGCCGGTGTGCGCCGGGCCGCGGATGCCCTCGCGGCGGCGGGAGCCGAGGTGGTCGAGTGGTCGCTGCCCGGCATCGACCGGTCTTTGGCGCTGTTCAGCTCCCTGGTCTCGGCGGACGGCGGGGCCATGCTGCGCGCCGAGCTCGCGGCCGAGCCGCAGGTCGATCCGCGGGTCAAGCGGACCGCGCAGGTCAGCCGCATGCCCGCCGCGCTCGGCAAGCCCGCGGTGTGGCTGGCCCGGGCGCTCGGGCAAGAGAGCGCCGCGGCCGCGCTGGTCGGCGGCCGACGAAGCGTGGCGAAGATGAGCGCGCTCGTCGACGAGCGCGAGAAGTGGCTGGCCGCGATGGACGAGCAGATGCGCGCTGATGGCATCGACGTGATCCTCACCCCGCCGTTCGTCCTGCCGGCAATCCCGCACAACACCTTCAGCGAGCTGTTCCCGGCCGCCGGGATCACGCTGGCCTTCAACGTGCTCGGGATGCCGGCGGGGATCGTGCCGACCGGGCTGCACGGCGACACGACGCTGCCCGACCCCGGGTTCGACGTCATCGCGCGCGCCGCCGCCAAGGCCGCCCGGGGATCGGAGGGCGTCCCGACCGGCGTCCAGGTCGTCGCCCGCTGGTGGCGCGAGGACATCGTGCTCGCCGCAATGGAGGCGATCGAGCGGGAGCTGACCGCCAACGGCCCGCTCCCGCTGGCCCCGCCGGTCTGACACCGACCCGGCTCGGCTCCTTCCCAACCACCGCCAAGGGCCACTTCTAGGAGCCGCCGCGGTGGCAGGTGCACCATCAGGAGGCGGTCGGGCGCGATCGTGCAGCGCGCCCGCGCCGGGCTCGCCGGGAAGGTCAAGCGCCCGCGGACGCGTATCTGAGGGCACGCCCGACCGGTGGACCCGGCGGGACCCGATCGCTACCGTGTGAACCCCGGGAGGACCTTGACGTGGCGCGACCCACAGACTCGAACGAACAGCTTCTCTGCTCTTTCTGCGGCAAGTCGCAGCGCCAGGTCAAGAAGCTCATCGCCGGCCCCGGCGTCTACATCTGCGACGAGTGCATCGATCTCTGCAACGAGATCATCGACGAGGAGCTCACCACCCCGGCGAGCTTCGAGTCCGAGACGCTGCCCAAGCCGCGCGAGATCTACGACGTCCTGCACGAGTACGTCGTCGGCCAGGAACAGGCCAAGCGCGCCCTGTCGGTCGCCGTCTACAACCACTACAAGCGCGTGCGCCTGTCGTCGTCGACCGGCGAGGACGACGCCGAGATCCAGAAGTCGAACATCATGCTTCTGGGCCCGACGGGCTGCGGCAAGACGCTGCTCGCCCAGACGCTGGCCCGGATCCTCAACGTGCCGTTCGCCATCGCCGACGCCACGGCGCTCACCGAGGCCGGCTACGTGGGCGAGGACGTCGAGAACATCCTGCTCAAGTTGATCCAGGCGGCCGACTTCGATGTCAAGAAGGCCGAGACCGGGATCATCTACATCGACGAGATCGACAAGATCGCGCGCAAGGCCGACAACCCGTCGATCACCCGCGACGTGTCCGGCGAGGGCGTCCAGCAGGCGCTGCTGAAGATCCTCGAGGGGACCACGGCCTCCGTGCCGCCCCAGGGCGGGCGCAAGCACCCCCACCAGGACTTCCTGACGATCGACACCACGAACGTCATGTTCATCTGCGGCGGCTCGTTCGCCGGGCTCGATGACGTGATCGACAAGCGCGTCGGTCACAACGGCCTCGGCTTCGCCGCCTCGATGGAGGCCCGCGAACAGGGCGACATCGGCGAGCTGTTCGAGCAGGTGCTTCCCGAGGACCTCGTCGAATACGGGTTGATCCCCGAGTTCATCGGCCGCCTGCCGGTGATCTCCGCTATCCACCAGCTCGGCCGCGAGGACCTCGTATCCATCCTCACCGAGCCGCGCAACGCCCTGCTCAAGCAGTTCCAGCGCTCGTTTTCCTACGACGACATCGAGCTCGTGTTCTCCGACGATGCCGTCAGTGCCATCGCCGACAAGGCGCTCGAGCGTGAAACCGGTGCCCGCGGCCTCCGCACGATCCTCGAGGAGGCGTTGCAGGACGTGCAGTTCGAGCTGCCGTCCCGGCGTGACGTCATCAAGTGCGTCGTGACGCCGAAGACGATCGAGGACGGCGTCAAGCCGACCCTGCTCACCGAGAGCGCCGACGACGCCGACGACGCCGATGCCGGCGACGACGGCGACGAGCTCGAGCGCTCCGCCTGACCCGCGGCGCCGGCGGCCCGAAGGCCCGGGCGCACGCCCACCCGCGCCCGCCGGATGCGCCGGCGGGACCCGGCGCCTGGGCCCCACCGCTGCGCTACGGTCGCGACGAAGTGCGACAAGCGACCTGAGGGGTGGGGGATGACGACCAGCGTGGTGCTCAGCGAGGTCCAGCGGGCGATTTTGGAGGCGGTCTGCGACACCTTCGTTCCGGCGGTGCAGGCCGACGATGATCCCCACGGGTTCTGGGCGCGCACGGCCAGCGACCTCGACGTGCCGGCGGCTATCGAGGAGCGCCTTGGCGACGGCGTGCCCGAGGAGCAGCTCCAAGGCCTGCGTGACCTGCTCGACGCGCTGGCGGCGGAGGGATTCGCCGACGCGGGCCCCGAGGGCCGCGAGCAGCTGCTTCTGGGCTTCGCGGCCCAGGGCGGCGAGACGCTCGGCGGGATCAACGCCTTCAAGAGCCTGACCATGCTGCTGTTCTACGCCAAGCCGGATCCGGAGACGGGGATGAACCCCAACTGGCCCGCCATGGGCTACCCGGGGCCGCAGGCGCCGCCGCCCGACGCTCCGCGTCCGCTACGGATCACCCGTCCGTCGGGCGAGGCCGTGACGATCGAGGCCGACGTCTGCGTCGTGGGTTCCGGGTGTGGCGGCGGGGTGATCGCCGGGGAGCTGGCGGCGGCCGGGCGCAAGGTCTGCGTGCTCGAGACGGGCGGCTACCTCGAACGGCCGGACTTCAACCAGCTGGAGCTGTGGGCCTACAAGAACATGTACCTGGCCGGCGGGCCGTTTCGGACCACCGAGGGCCAGGTCACGATCCAGGCCGGATCCACCCTGGGCGGCGGCAGCGTCATCAACTGGATGAACTGCCTGCGGACCCCGGCGCACGTCCGCAAGGCCTGGGCCTCCGACCACGGCCTCGAGGGCCTCGACGGCGATCCCTACGACGAGCACCTCGACGCGATCTGGGAGCGCCTGCAGGTCAACGATGGCTGCAGCGACCTCAACGGGCCCCACCAGCGGTTGCAGGAGGGCTGCGACGCGCTCGGCTACGACTTCCGGCTCATCACCCGCAACGAGGATCCCGACACCTACGACCCGAAGCTGGCCGGCTACACCGGCTACGGGGACCAGAGCGGCGCCAAGCAGTCGACCTCGCGCACGTACCTGCACGCGGCGCAGGAACACGATGCCCAGCTCGTCGCCGATTGCCACGCCCAGCGGATCCTCGTCGAGGACGGCCGGGCGGCCGGCGTCCACGGGATCCTGCTCGAGGACGGGGTCCCGGTCGGCGAGGTCACGGTCCAGGCTCCGCAGGTGGTGGTGGCCGCCGGCTCGGTGGCCTCGCCGGCGCTGCTGCTGCGCTCGGAGATCGGCGGCCCGGCCGCCGGCAACTACCTGCGCCTGCACCCGGCAACGGCCATCTTCGGGCTCTACGACGACGACCAGCAGGCCTGGTGGGGTGCGCCCCAGGCGGCGCTGTCGCACGAGTTCGCCGACCTCGGCGACGGCTACGGCTTCCTCGTCGAGTGTCCCCACACGACCACGGGGATCACGGGCTCGGCGGTGACCTGGGACTCCGGCGCCGACCACAAGCAGATGATGAGCCGGTTCTCGCACATGGCGAGCTTCATCTCGGTCTGCCACGACCGCGGCCACGGCAAGGTCAGCATCGACGCCGAGGGCAACCCGGCGCCCGCCTACGGCTTCACCGACGACCAGGACCGCGCGGTGTTCCGGCGCTCGTTGACCGAGCTCGCCAAGCTGCACCGTGCGGCCGGCGCGAAGCAGATCGTCAGCCTCGGACGCACGATCCCCCGCTTCAACGACGGCGAGGACTTCGACGCCTTCCTCTCGTCGCTGGAATCCGCCGACCTCGCTCCGTTCGAGCACGGGGTGTTCTCCGCCCACCAGATGGGCTCGTGCCGGATGGGCAACGACCCGGAGACCAGCGTGGCGAACCCCTGGGGCGAGCTGCACGACACCCCCGGCGTGTGGATCGGCGACGCCAGCGCCTTCCCGACGGCCTCGGGCGTCAACCCGATGATCACGGTCATGGCCCTGGCCCGGCGCACGGCCCACGCCATGGCCGACGCCTGAGCGCAGCCCGGCGCTCCCTCCTAGACTCCGGCGCCGTGACGGCCGACGATCGCATCGCACGGATTGAGCAGGCGACCCGCTGGGAGCCTGCCGAGGCCGAGGCGCGGATCTTCGAGCGCTGGCGGGCCAGCGGCGCGTTCTCGCCCGACGCCGAGGGCGAGGCGGGTGAGACCTACTCGATCGCGATCCCGCCCCCCAACGTCACGGGCCGGCTGCACATGGGCCATGCGCTCAACGGCACGATCCAGGACCTGCTGATCCGCAAGGCCCGGATGGAGGGCCGCAACACCCTGTGGCTGCTGGGCACCGATCACGCCGGGATCGCCACCCAGATGATGGTCGAGAAGGACCTGGCCAAGCAGGGCACTAGCCGCCAGGAACTCGGCCGCGACGCCTTCCTCGAGCGGGTCTGGGCGTGGCGCGACAAACACGGCTCGGAGATCGTCGAGCAGTTCTCGCGCCTCGGCGCCTCGGTCGACTACGACCGCGAGCGCTTCACCCTCGACCCCGGCTACGTGCGGGCCGTCTACCGCGTGTTCAAGGCCCTGTTCGACAAGGGCTACATCTACCGCGACAACTACATGGTCAACTGGGATCCGGGGTCCCGCTCGGCCATCAGCGACCTCGAGGTGGAAAACCGCGAAGTCGAGGACACGTTGTACGCCATCCGCTACCCGGTCGACGGCACCGACCGCGTGCTGACCGTCGCCACGGTCCGCCCGGAAACGATGCTCGCTGACACGGCGGTGGCGGTGCACCCCGACGACGAGCGCTACCGCCACCTCGTCGGGAGCGAGGTCGTCCTCCCGCTGGTCGGCCGCCGGATTCCCGTGATCGCCGACAAGCACGTCGACCCCGAGTTCGGCACCGGCGCCCTGAAGATCACCCCGGGCCACGACCCCAACGACTTCGAGATCGGCCGCACGCACGGCTTGGCCGAGATCAGCGTCATCGGCGAAGACGGCCGCATGAACGCCGAGGCCGGGGCCGCCTTCGAGGGCATGACCACCGCGGCCGCCCAGGAAGCGATCGCCACCGCGCTTGAGGCCGAAGGCCGGCTGCGCTCCACCGAGCCCTACATGCACTCGGTCCCGTTCTCGCACCGCTCCGGTCAGCGGATCGAGCCGCTGATCTCGCTGCAGTGGTTCTGCCGCATGGACGAGCTGGCCGGCCCGGCCATCGAGGCCGTCGAGCAGGGCCGGGTGCGCTTCCACCCCGAGCGCTGGGGCCGGGTCTACCTCGACTGGATGCGCAACATCCGCCCCTGGTGCGTGAGCCGCCAGCTGTGGTGGGGTCACCGGCTGCCCGTCTGGTACTGCGACGCCTGCGACGAGACCTACGTCGCCGAGACGGAGCCCGACGCCTGCGGCGCCTGCAACGGCGAGCTGCGCCAGGACGAGGACGTCCTCGACACGTGGTTCAGCTCGGCCCTGTGGCCGTTCGCCACCCTGGGCTGGCCCGACGAGCAGGCCCCGGACTTCAAGGCCTTCTACCCGACCGACGTCCTGTCGACGGCCCGGGACATCATCTACCTGTGGGTAGCCCGGATGATCATGATGGGCCTCGAGTTCGCCGACGACGTCCCGTTCACCGACGTGAACATCCATTCGGTCATCCAGGCCCCCGACGGCCGGCGGATGTCCAAGAGCCTGGGCACCGGCATCGACCCGCTGGACGTGATCGACACCCACGGCGCCGACGCCCTGCGCTTCGGCCTGGCGGCCATGTCCTCCAGCCAGGACGTCCGCTACTCCGAGGCCAAGGTCGCCCAGGGCCGTGACCTGGCCACCAAGCTGTGGAACGCGTCGCGGCTTATCCTGCTCGGCGTCGACCCCGAGGCCGAGCCGGCTCCGCGCCTGGAACGCGAAGAGGACCGGTGGATCGCCTCGCGGCTGCAGCGCGCCATCACCGAGATCCGCGGCGACATCGAGCGCTTCGACTTCGCCCACGCCGCCCTGGAGCTGTACCGGTTCTTCTGGTCGGAGCTGTGCGACTGGTACCTGGAGATGGTCAAGCCGCGCCTGTACGAGCGCGAGCCCGCAGTCTCCTCGACCCTGGTGTGGGTGCTGGGTGAGGTGCTGGCCCTGGCCCACCCGCTGATGCCCTACGTGACCGAGGAGATCCACTCCCTGCTGCCCGGGACGCCTGACGGCGAGTTGCTGGCCACCAAGCCCTTCCCGGAGGCCGACGACTCGCTCCTGGATGCCGAGGCCGAGCGGCGTATCGGCGACGTCATCGAGGTGACCGTCGCGCTGCGGCGGTGGCGGGACCTCGCCGGTGTGCCCGCCGGGGCCACGCTGACGGCTCGCGCGCCGCAGACCGACCACTCGACCGAGCTGATCGGGCGCCTGGCCCGGGTGGAGTTCGGCGACGGCGACGGGGAGCCGCTGGTGACCGTCGAGGGGGTGGAGATCCTGCCGTCGGACGCGGTCGACCCCGACGCCGTCGGTGCCCGCCTGGAAGAACGCCGGGGGACGCTGCGCTCCGAGGTCCAGCGCGGTGAGCGCAAGCTCGCCAACGAGGGTTTCGTGGCCAAGGCCCCGCCCGAGGTCGTCGAGGCCGAGCGGGCCAAGCTCGCCGAGTACCGTAGCGAGCTGGCCGAGCTCGGCGGCTGAGGGCCCTCGGGTGGCGGCCGCCACCGCGATCGAGACGGCGGCCGACGCCGATCGCTGGCTCGCGTCGCGAGAAGCGGTGGGGTGGAAGCTGGGTCTGCACCGGATCCAGGCGTTGCTCGCGGCCCTCGGCGAGCCGCACCGGCGGTTCGACGCGATCCACGTCGTCGGCACCAACGGCAAGACCTCGGTCAGCCGGATGACCGCTGCGGTGGTGGCCGCGGGCGGCATCGACGTGGGCGTCCACATATCGCCCCACCGGGGTAGCTGGGCCGAGCGGGTCCTGGTTGGCGGGCGCCCGCTGGCCCCCAAGCCCTCCGCCGTCGCCGCGGGGAACGGCAGAGGGGATGTTACCGAGGCG
>JBPCPM010000005.1:0-46924 GCA_050999155.1 Solirubrobacterales bacterium | reverse complement strand
GAGTAGTCCACGCGCTTGCCGAGCAGGTTCTGGCGGAACCGGCCCTGCTTGCCCTTGAGCATGTCCGACAGCGACTTCAGCGGGCGGTTGCCGGGCCCGGTGACCGGGCGGCCGCGGCGGCCGTTGTCGAACAGCGCGTCGACGGCCTCCTGGAGCATCCGCTTCTCGTTGTTGACGATGATCTCCGGCGCGCCGAGGTCGAGCAGCCGCTTGAGGCGGTTGTTGCGGTTGATGACGCGGCGGTAGAGGTCGTTGAGGTCCGAGGTGGCGAAACGGCCACCGTCGAGCTGGACCATCGGGCGCAGCTCCGGCGGGATCACCGGGACGGCGTCGAGGATCATCCACTCGGGCCGGTTGACCGAGTTCCTGAAGGCCGATGCGACCTTCAGGCGCTTGACCGCGCGGGCCTGCTTCTGGCCCTTGGAGGTCTTGATCATCTCCTCGAGCTCCAGGCACTCGGCGTCGAGATCGATCTGGCCGAGCAGGTCGCGGATCGCCTCCGCGCCCATTCCGCCGCGGAAGTACTCGCCCCATCCAAACGGGGAGCCGAAGCGGTCCTTGAGCTCGCGGAAGGCAGCCTCGTCGGTGACGATGTCCTTGACCTTCATCTCCGTGAAGACCTTCCACACCTCGCGCATGCGGTCCGCCGCATCGTCGATGTAGGCGATCGTGTCGGCGATCTCGGCCTCGAAGGTCTTGCGGATCTCCTTCTCGAGCTTGGCCTTCTCGTCGTCGTCGAGCTTCTTCGGCTCGGTCTCGAGGCTGTCGGCCCACAGGTGGTCGTCCTCGTCGAAGCCGGTCTGCTTGCCCTTGTTGATGTAGGCGACGCGGCGGTCCAGACCCTCCTGGAGCTCCTGGGTGCGCTCGGACTTCTCGGCCTCGTAGGACTCAAGGACCTGGTCGACTTCCTTTTCGAGCTTGGGAATGTCCTTGGCGCGGGCCTCCTCGTCGATCCACGTGACGATCGAGGCGGCGAAGTACAGGACCTTCTCGAGATCCTTGGGCGCCAGGTCGATCAGGTAGCCGATGCGGCTGGGAACGCCCTTGAAGAACCAGATGTGCGAGACAGGCGCGGCCAGGTCGACGTGGCCCATCCGCTCGCGGCGGACCTTCGAGCGCGTGACCTCGACGCCACAGCGCTCGCAGATGATCCCCTTGTAGCGGACACGCTTGTACTTGCCGCAGTAGCACTCCCAGTCCTTGGTCGGACCGAAGATGCGCTCGCAGAACAGGCCACCCATCTCGGCCTTCAGCGTGCGGTAGTTGATGGTCTCCGGCTTGGTCACCTCGCCGCGGCTCCATCCACGGATCTTCTTGGACGAGGCGAGTCCGATCTCGATTGCGTCGAAGTTGTTGATGTCGATCACTGGGTGCGGCTCCCGATGCTCGTGGCTTGTCGATTGGTGCCGGATCCCCTGGTGCTGCTGTCACGCCCGGGGCGAGCGGCGCATTCGAGACGGGGCGCACCGGCGCGACCCCCGTCCCGGGACCGGGCTATCCGGCCCCGTCTCCGGCCCCCGGCGCCTGTTGCGCTGGGGCCGTGGCCTCGCCGTCGCCCTTGGCGGCGGGCGCGTCGCTGTCGGCCTCGGCAGTCGTGCCGGCCTCGCCCTCGGCGATGACCTGCTCTTCCTGCTCGTCGGCGGCGCCGTTGGTGCTCTGCTCGGCGCGGACGCCGGAGAGGTCGATCCCGAGCTCCTCGGCGGCGCGCAGGAGGTCGTCTTCTTCCTCCTCGCCCTCGCCGGTGCCTTCCTCGGAGACGATGTTGGCGTCGAGCGTCAGCGCCTGCATCTCCTTCATCAGCACCTTGAAGGACTCGGGAACCGACGGCTCGGGGAGGTTCTCCCCCTTGACGATGGCCTCGTAGGCCTTGACGCGCCCGACGGTGTCGTCGGACTTGACGGTGAGCATCTCCTGCAGCGTGTAGGCGGCCCCGTAGGCCTCCAGGGCCCAGACCTCCATCTCGCCGAAGCGCTGACCGCCGAACTGCGCCTTGCCGCCCAGCGGCTGCTGGGTGACCAGGGAGTACGGCCCGGTCGAGCGGGCGTGGATCTTGTCGTCCACGAGGTGGGCCAGCTTCAGGATGTACATGCTGCCGACGGTGACGCGCTCGTCGAACGGCTCGCCCGTACGGCCGTTGAACAACCGGAACTTGCCCGAGCAGCGGCTGCCCTCGGGACGGCTTTCGTCGACCGGCAGGTCGATGCCCCGCTCCTTGCCCTTCTCGCGGGCCCAGGAGACCAGCGCGTGGTCGACGTCGGCCACGGTGGCCCCGTCGAACACCGGCGTGGCGACGTTGACGCGGTTGTAGCCCTGCTCGGAGAACTTGTAGGCCTCCGAGCCGTCGTCGTACCAGCCGTTGCTCGCGACCCACCCGAGGTGGGTCTCAAGGATCTGGCCGATGTTCATACGGCTCGGCACGCCGAGCGGGTTGAGGATCATGTCCACGGGGGTGCCGTCCTCCATGAACGGCATGTCCTCCTCGGGCACGATCTTGGAGATGACGCCCTTGTTGCCGTGGCGGCCGGCGAGCTTGTCTCCCTCGGCGATCTTGCGCTTGGTCGCGACGTAGACGCGGACCAGCTCGTTGACGCCGGGCGACAGGTCGTCACCGTCGTCGCGGTTGAAGGTCAGCACGTCGATCACGACGCCGCCCTCACCGTGGGGAACCTTGAGCGAGGTGTCGCGGACCTCGCGCGCCTTCTCCTTGAAGATCGCGCGGATCAGCTTCTCCTCGGCGGTGAGCTCGGTCTCGCCCTTCGGCGTGACCTTCCCGACCAGCAGGTCGCCCGAGGCGACCTCGGCGCCGATGCGCACGATGCCCCGCTCGTCGAGATTGCGCAGGCTCTCCTCGGAACGGTTGGGGATGTCCCGGGTGATCTCCTCGTCGCCGAGCTTGGTCGTCCGGGCGTCGATCTCGTACTCCTCGATGTGCACCGAGGTGAGCTCGTCGTCCTTGAACAGGCGCTGGCTGATGATGATCGCGTCCTCGAAGTTGTAGCCCTCCCACGGCATGAACGCGACCGTCACGTTCTTGCCCAGCGCGAGCTCTCCGCCGGCGGTCGAGGCGCCGTCGGCGAGGATGGTGCCCTCCTTGACCTTCTGGCCGAGGTTGACGACCGGGCGCTGGTGGATGACCGTTCCCTGGTTGGAGCGCAGGAACTTGTCGAGCTGGTACTCCTGCTTGGCGTTGCCGGAGCCGATGACGATCCGCTCGGCGTCGACGTAGGTGACCTCGCCGGCCTGCTCGGCCAGGGTGACGTCACCGGAGTCGCGGGCGGCCGCGGCCTCGATGCCGGTGCCGACCATCGGCGGGTCGGGCTTGAGCAGCGGGACGGCCTGGCGCTGCATGTTGGAGCCCATCAGCGCGCGGTTGGCGTCGTCGTGCTCGAGGAACGGGATCAGCGAGGTCGCGACCGACCAGATCTGCGACGGGGAGACGTCCATCAGCTCCACGTCGGTGATCGGGGCCGAGACGAGGTCGCCGTCACGGGCACGGCAGAGGACCGGCCCGACGAGCTTGCTCGTCTTCGGGTCGATCTGCGCGTTGGCCTGGGCGATGATCCGCTGGTCTTCCTCGGTGGCGTCGAGGTGGACGATCTCGTCGGTCACCACTCCCTTGTCGACCTTGCGGTACGGCGTCGTCACGAAGCCGTGCTCGGAGATCTGGGCGAAGCTCGACAGCGAGCCGATAAGGCCGATGTTCGGGCCCTCCGGGGTTTCGATCGGACACATCCGCCCGTAGTGGGTCGGGTGCACGTCGCGGACCTCGATCGGGGCGCGCTCGCGGGTCAGGCCGCCGGCGCCCAGCGCCGAGAGGCGGCGCCGGTGGGTCAGCCCGGCCAGCGAGTTGGTCTGGTCCATGAACTGCGACAGCTGCGAGGAGCCGAAGAACTCCTTCATCGCCGCGACCACGGGCCGGATGTTGATGATCGTCTGCGGGGTGATCGCGTCGGCGTCCTCGGTGGTAAGACGCTCGCGGACCACGCGCTCCATCCGGTACAGGCCAACCCGGAAGGCCTCCTGGATCAGCTCGCCGACGGTGCGCAGACGGCGGTTGCCGAAGTGCTCGTACTCGTCGAGATGGTCCTTGATCGGCTCGCGGGGGTAGGTCTGCGCCTCGGCGGCGTAGTCCTTGATCGGGTTCTCCTCGTCGATGTCCTCGGGCAGGCCGAGGAGCTTCGGCAAGGTCACCAGCTCGCGGATCAGGCTGGTGATGTCGTCCCGTGTGAGAACCCGGTTGTCGAGCTCGACGTCGAGGTCCAGGCGGGCGTTGAGCTTGTAGCGGCCGACCCGGGTGAGGTCGTAGCGCTTGGGATCGAAGAACAGCTGGTGGACCAGCGCCTCGGCGGCATCCACCGAGGGCGGCTCGCCCGGGCGCTGCTTCTTGAACAGCTCGATCAGCGAGCCCTCGCGGGTCTGCGTCTGCTCGGTGTCGGACTCGATCGTGTGGCGCATGTAGACCGAGTTGTCGAACAGCTCGAGAATCTCCTCGTCGGAGATCTCGGCGATCTCGCCGTCGGCGGTCTCCTTGCCCATCGCCCGCAGCAGCACCGTGATCGGCAGCTTGCGCTTGCGGTCGATGCGGACGTAGACCTTGCCCTTCTTGTCGATCTCCATCTCCAGCCACGAGCCGCGAGCCGGCATGAGGTTGGCGATGAAGACCTGCTTCTCGCGGTCCTTGGGCTCCATGACGTAGGCGCCGGGGGAGCGGACCAGCTGCGTGACGACGACACGCTCGGTGCCGTTGATGATGAAGGTGCCGCGGTTGGTCATCCACGGGAAGTCGCCCATGAAGACCGACTGCTCGCGGATCTCGCCCGTCTCGCGGTTCTGGAACGCGACGGTCAGCGACATTGGCCGCGAGAACGTCATGTCCTTCTCCCGGCACTCCTCGATCGAGTGCGGCGGCTCCTCGAACGTCAGCTCGCCGAAGACCACGGCGAGGTTGCCGGTGTAGTCCTCGATCGGCGATATGTCGTCGATCGTCACACGCAGCAGACCCTTCTCGGGGTCGGTCAGCTCGCGGAACGAGCGGCGCTGGATGTCGATGAGGTGGGGAAGCTCGAGAGGGTTCTCGAGCCGGGAGAACGTACGGCGCGGGGCGGGGGCAGCAGGGCGTGCCAAGTCGGCGACTCCTCAAAACGAGATCGGACAGGATCTTGCCAGCGACCAGAAATCGGGTCGTGGCGGCGCGGCCAACGAGAGTAGCACACGCAAACATCCCCCCCTTTGGAGGGATGGTCAACAGGCCGGCACGGACCCCGCCCCCCGGTCCACGCGATATGCGGCGCGACCGTTGAGAGAGCGGCTTCGACTATGGACCCGGCGACGAAATCTAGCAGTTGTCGCCGAGCCCAGAGCCCAAACCGGTGCCGACCGGTTGGGACCTACTTCAGCTCGACGCTGCCGCCGGCCTCTTCGAGCTCGGCCTTGAGCTTGTCGGCCTCGTCGCGCTCGGCGCCTTCCTTGATCGGCTTCGGCGCCTCGTCGACCAGGGCCTTGGCCTCCTTGAGGCCGAGACCGGTAGCCGCGCGAACGACCTTGATGACCTGGATCTTCTTCTCACCCGCTGCGGTGAGCACGACATCGACCGTGCTCGACTCCTCCTCGGCAGCGGCGTCGCCGCCCGGGCCGGCCGCGGCGGGGGCCGCTGCGGCAACGGCTGCGGCGGAGACGCCGAACTCCTCTTCCAGTGCTTTGATCCGTTCGGAGAGCTCGAGCACGGAGATGCCCTTGAGCTCGTCGATCCATTCCTCGGTGGTCTGCGCCATGGTGGTGCTCCTCGCTTCTTTTCGTTCAGAGTCGTTGGGTGGGGTCACACGGGGTCGGCCGGCCGAGGCCGGGTCCGCGTGCTCAGCTTTGGTCGTCGTCCGCGCCCTCGGCGGCCGGTTCGTCGGTTCCCGGGTCCGGGTCGACAGCCGCCTGGTCGGCGGCGGGCTCCTCGGCGGGAGCCTCGGGCTCCGGCGCATCGCCACCGACGAGGCCCTGGTCGCGGATCTGGCCGAGCTGGCTGGCCAGGCCGCCGACGAGAGCGTTCAACGTGCGCACCAGCCCGCTGAGCGGGCTCGAGACGACACCGACGAGCTGGCCGTTGAGCACGTCACGGGACGGAAGCTTGGCGATGGCCCCGATCTGGGAGGCGTCGATCGCCGCGCCGTCCATGAGGCCGCCCTTGATCTGCAGGGCCTCGTGCTCTGAGGAGAAGTCGGCGAGCGCCTTGGCCGCGGCGGCCATGTCGCCCTTGATCAGGGTCAGGGCGGTGGGCCCGGTGAGCAGCTCGTCGAGGTCGCTGGCCCCGGCCTTCTCGGTGGCGCGCAGGGTGAGCCGGTTCTTGACCACGCGCAACCGGGCGTCGGCCTCACGGAGCTTACCGCGCAGCTCGGCGGCCTGGCTCACGGTCACGCCGCGGTAGTTGACAGCCACGACGGCCTCGGACTCGATGAGCTCCTGGGCGATCTCCTCGATGGCTGCGGCTTTTTGCTCCCTGTTCATTTCCTCGACCTTGGTCTGTTAAGCGAAGAACGCCCGCGCAGGGCGGGCGAACACGGAGCAGCGGCAAGTGCGCGTCTGTGGTCGGCTTCGCCTGCGTCGGTCTTGCGGAGCTGCGGGCTCCTGCCGACGGTCTTCGGTGAGTGACGGCTGCGCATCCTAGCGGCCGGGCCTTCTCGGTGCTCGCGGCCCAACCACCTGCGCCGCGCCGCCCGTAGCCTGCGGCGATGACCGTCGTGCACTCAGCGGAATCGACCGCCCCGCCCGAGGTGGCGTGGAAGCTGCTGGCCGAGCCGCGCTGCTGGTCGCGCTGGGCGCCACACGTCCGTGGCGCTCGGGGGCTGGGCGATCCCGAGGTCGAGGAAGGCGCGCGGGGGTCGGTCCTGCTCCCGGGCGGCCTCCCCGTTGCGGCCGAGATCCTCACGGTCGATGCGGGGCGCAGCTGAAGCTGGCGGGTCGGACCCGTCGAGCTCGACCACCGGGCGCTGCCGGCCGGGTCGGGGACCAGGATCGAGGTCGTCGTTGGGGCATCGGGGCGGATTCCCGACCGGGCCATCGACCTCGCCTACGGTCCGGTCGTGGCGCTGATGGTCCGCAACCTCGCCCGGGTCGCGGGTGCTTCGAGCCGACCGCCCGGGTAGCGCGCGAGCACGCCCACCTCGCCGCCCGGGGCCGGGCCTCGGCGCCGCACGCAGCGTGCCCTCCCCGTCGAGTCGCGCAACGACAACGGAATGGTCTGAGCGCAACGGCCTCGTCAGGCGCCCGTCTGCGCTGACGCGCGCGACCGACGACAAGGGTGCGACGCGCCGGCAGGGGCTCCCGGCCGGCGACCGACAGCTCCTCTAGGCCGGAACGGCCTCGCCGTCGGTGGGGCTGTCGGCGGCCAGGATGTCGGCCTCTCTCGAGTAGCCGGGGTCGACGCGCACGCCGGGGCCCATGGTGGGGGCCAGCGTGATCTGGCGCATGTACCGGCCCTTGGACGACGCGGGCTTGGCGCGAACGAGCTCGCCGACGATCGCCGCGTAGTTCTGCAGCAGCTTGTCGTGGTCGAAGCTGGCCTTGCCGATCGGCAGGTGGATGTTGCCCTGGCGGTCTGTCCGGTATTCGATCCGCCCGGCCTTGGACTCCTCGACGGCCTTGGCAACGTTCGGGGTGACGGTGCCGACCTTCGGGTTGGGCATCTTGCCCTGGGGCCCGAGGACCCGGCCCAGACGGCCGACCACCGGCATCATGTCCGGCGTCGCGATGGCGACGTCGAAGTCGGTGAAGCCCTCCTCGACGCGGGAGGCGAGGTCCTCGTCGCCCACGATGTCCGCGCCGGCCTGCTCGGCCTCGGTCGCCTTGTCGCCGCGGGCGAAGACGATGACCGTCTGCTCGCGGCCGAGGCCGTTGGGCAGCGACAAGGTGCCGCGGAGCTGTTCGTCGGCGTGGCGCACGTTGACGCCGAGCCGGAAGTGGACCTCGATGGTCTCGTCGAACTTCGCCGAGGCCATGTCCTTGGCCAGGCGCACGGCCTCCGACGGCTCGTAGGCGTGCTCGCGGTCGATCTTGGCGATCTGGGATTCGTAGCGTTTGCCTCGGCTCACGGTGGGCTCCTAGTTCTTGACGTCGACGCCCATTGAACGGGCGGTACCGGCGATGATCTTGGCTGCCTGGTCGATGTCGTGGGCGTTGAGATCAGGCAGCTTGCGCTCGGCGATCTCGCGGACCTGGGCCATCTTGATCACGCCGACCTTGGTGCGGTTCGGCTCACCCGAGCCCTTGTCGATCTTCAGCGCCTCGCGGATCAGCACGGCGGCCGGAGGGGTCTTGGTGATGAAGGTGAACGAGCGGTCCTCGAAGACCGTGATCTCGACCGGGATGATCGTCCCCGAGTCCGCCTGGGTCTGGGCGTTGAACGCCTTGCAGAACTCCATGATGTTCACGCCGTGCTGGCCCAGCGCGGGACCGACCGGCGGCGCCGGGTTCGCAGCCCCGGCGGGGATCTGCAGCTTGATGAGGGTGAGCACCTTCTTGGCCATGGGAGTCTCTTCGCGTCGTCGTCGGTGGGGGAGCTAGATCTTCTTGACCTGGTCGTAGCCGACCTCGACGGGCGTCTCGCGCCCGAAGATCGAGACCAGGACCTTGAGCTTGGCCGCATCCTCGTTGATCTCGGCGATCTCGCCGGAGAAGTCCGAGAGCGGTCCGGACACGACCTTGACCTGCTCGCCGATGGAGAACTGGGCCTTGGTGCGCGGCCGGGCGGCGACCTCGCGGTGCAGCAGCCGGTCGACCTCGGGCTTGGAAAGCGGAACGGGCTGGCTCTCGGCGCCCACGAACCCGGTCACGCCCGGGGTGTTCTTGACCAGGCCCCAGGAGTCGTCGGTGAGCTCCATGTTGACCAGCACGTAGCCGGGCATGGTGCGCTTTTCGACCTGGATCTTCTTACCGTCCTTGGTCTCGGAGACCTGCTCGGTCGGCACGACGACCTGGCGCACGAAGCGCTCCTGGCTCAGGGAGTGGATTCGGTGCTCGAGGTTCTGCTTGACCTTCTTCTCGTGCCCGGAATACGTGTTGATGACATACCAGCGGAACATGGCTTGGCTCGATCGGCGGTTGGGGGTGGGCTGGGGGTCCGGCTCGGCGGGCGCTAGAGGATGGCCTGCACGAGCTGGTTGAAGACGAAGTCCAGCACGCCCAGGTAGGCGGCCGCGACAGCGACGAACAGCAAGGTTACGGCCGATGCCTGGACGAGGGTGTCCCGGTCGGGCCACTGCACCCGCTTGAGCTCGTGCCAGCAGGAGATCAGGAAGGTGACGACGCGGCCGCGCTGGCGCTCGTCGACGGTCCCCTTGGGCTTCGGCACGGGGACCGGCTTGCCCTTGCCCGAGCGCTTGTCGCGACGCCTGGCGCCGTCGTCGGTGGCCGACTTGTCGGCCTTGGCGGTCGTGTCCTTTGCGGTCTTGTCGCGACGGCCCTTGCGGCGGGTGTCGTCGCGGCTGGGCGCCGGCGCGGGCATCCCCTCCATCTGCTCGAGCTCGTCGACGGCCTCCGGGCCGCCTTGAATCGCGGCGTTGGCCTGGGCGACCTCGCCGGACTGGCCTTCCTGGGTGCGCTGCTGCGCCCGTTGCTCGGTCTGGCGCTGCTTGGCGCGCTGCTCGGCTTTGCGCTGCTGCCGGCTCTTGGCCATCCGGGGGCCCGGCTACCGGGTTTCCTTGTGGGGCTTGTGTTGCCCGCACCAGGGACAGTACTTGCGCAGCTCGATCCGGTCCGGCGTGTTGCGCCGTGACTTGATGGTCTGGTAGTTGCGGCGCTTGCACTCCTCGCAAGCAAGTGCAACGCCGATGCGAACGTCTCCGCGCGCCAAAACGACTCCTCGGACTCGGAGGCTCTTATAGCCCCAACCAGCAAAACACCTCGCGGGAGCGAGGCCGGCGAAGCATAGCGCGATGGGCGTGACGGGACCGGGCAGGTGACCCGGCCCCGGCCGGCCCTACAGGCCCAGCGTTTTGGAGATGATTTCGCGCTGGATCTCGCTGGTCCCGCCGTAGATGGTCGAGACCAGCGACTGGCGGACCAGGCGCTCCATGTCGTACTCGGTCGCGTAGCCGTAGCCGCCCATCATCTGCATGCCCTCGAGCGATACGCGCTTGGCCGTCTCGGTCACCTTGAGCTTGACCATCGAGGCCTCGCGGGGGAGCATCCGCGACGGGTCCTCGTCGACCTTGGAGGCGACCCAGTAGGTCATCAGCTTGCAGGCTTCGAGCTCGGTGGCGAGGTCGGCAATCCGGTGGCTGAGCGCCTGGAAGCTGCCGACGGGTCGCCCGAACTGCTCTCGCTCCTTGACGTAGGCGAGCATGTCGTCGAAGGCGCGCTCGGCCAGGCCGAGGTTCGTCGCCGCCAGGATCAGCCGCTCGACGTTGAGCCCGGCCATCAGCTGGGTCCACCCGTGGTCGACTTCGCCGAGCACCGCGGACTCGGGGACGTGGCAGTCGGTGAAGAACAGGTCGTTGGTCTCGCGGCCGCCCATGGTGTCGATCGGCCGCATCTCCAGGCCCTCGGCGTCGGTGGGGACCTCGAGCATGGTCAGGCCGTGGTGCTTGTTGTCACCCCGGGTCGTGCGGGCCACGAGCAGGATGTGGCCGGAGATGTGGGCGTTCGAGCACCACGTCTTCTGCCCGTTGACCACGAAGCCGCCGTTGGAGCGCTCGGCCTTGCAGGTCAACGCGCCGACATCCGAGCCCGCCCCCGGCTCGGACATGGCGATCGCCTCGGGGGTGCCCGCGGCGATCCCGCCGAGCATGGCCTGCTTCTGCTCGGTGGTGCCGAAGCGGTCGTAGGCCCCGGCCACGATCAGCGTCGTCGCGTAGCCGCCGATCGGCGCGAGCCCCTTGGAGGTCTCCTCCATGAACAGGCAGGCGTCGAGCATCGAGCCGTCGGAGCCGCCGTACTCGGAGTCGATGGTCAGCCCCAGCCACCCGAGCTCGGCCATCTGCTCGTAGATCGTCTGGTTGTGGGTGCGCTCGTAGTCGCCGGTCAGCTTCTCGCGCTGCTCGGCCGTGCCCACCTCGCGCCGGCAGAAGTCCCGGATCGCGTCGACGAAGTCCTGCTGCTCGTTGCTGAAGGTGAAGTCCATGCCTGCTCCAAGATCGCTCGACGCCGTCTGCGGCGCGCACCCTAGCGCCCCCCACAACGAGCCCACGATCACGCCTCTACAATGCCGCGTCCCGAGGGGGAGCGCCGGAGCTGGAGAGCCGGGGCGGACTGTAAATCCGTTGGCTACGCCTGAGGGGGTTCGAATCCCCCCTCCCCCATGCAGGACCTTCACGCCCTGCGTCGGAGGTGCCGATGGCCCCCGATAGAGTTACGCCCCACTCGCCCAGTTAGCTCAGTTGGTAGAGCACTTCCATGGTAAGGAAGGGGTCGCCGGTTCGAGTCCGGCACTGGGCTTGAAGCGAGCGCGCCGGCGGCGCGTCCGGCTCAGCCGACGGTGTCGCGCAGGCGCTGGGCCTCGGGCAGGCCCTGGAGCTTCTTGAGCGTGTTGTTCTCGATCTGGCGGATCCGCTCGCGGGTCACCCCGAAGGCGCGGCCGACCTCCTCGAGGGTACGCGGCTCGGCGCCCGTCAATCCGTAGCGCATCTCGATCACCTGTCGCTCGCGCTCGGGCAACGCGTCGAGCGCGCGGCCGATGTCGTCGCGCTGCAGGTGCTCGGTCGCCTGCTCGAGCGGCGACACGGCGTTCTCGTCGGCGACGAACTCGCCAAGCTCGGAGTCCTCCTCGTCGCCGATCGGCTTTTCCAGCGAGACCGGCAGCTGGCCGAGGCGCTGGATGTCGCGTACCTCGCGTACGGTCAGCTCCAGCTCGGCGGCGACCTCGTGGGCCTCGGGCTCGCGGCCCAGGGTCTGCACGAGCTGGCGCTCGACGTGGGCAACGCGGTTGAGCTTCTCGACCATGTGCACCGGGATGCGGATGGTGCGGGCTTTGTCGGCGATGGCGCGGGTCACGGCCTGGCGGATCCACCACGTCGCGTACGTCGAGAACTTGTAGCCCCGGCGGTAGTCGAACTTCTCGACCGCGCGGATCAAGCCGAGCGACCCCTCCTGGATCAGGTCGAGGAAGCTCAGCCCGCGGCCCAGGTAGCTCTTGGCGATGGAGACGACCAGGCGCAGGTTGGCCTCGATCATCTTGCGCTTGGCGCGCATGTCGCCACGCTCGATGGCCTTGGCCAGCACGACCTCCTGGTCGGCGTTCAGCAACTGCACCCGGCCGATCGACCGCAGGTACAGACGCAGCGAGTCGAGGCTGGGCTCGACGGTGAGATCGAGCTCGGGCTTGCGGACCTCGTCGTCCTTGGAGCGGGTCTCCTTGTAGGCGGTGCTGCCGTCCTGGTTGATCACGTCGACGCCGTGCTCGATCAGGTACTGGTGCAGGGCGGACACCTGCTCCTTGGTGACGTCGACCTCCTCGAGGGTCCCCGAGATCTCCTCGAAGGTCAGGTGGCCCCGTTCCTGGCCGACGGCGATCAGCCGTTGAAGCTCCTCGATGTCGGCGAACGGCGAATCGCCGTTGCTCGTGTCGTTTCCGT
The DNA here is from genome assembly GCA_050999155.1 of Solirubrobacterales bacterium. Taxonomy (GTDB): domain Bacteria; phylum Actinomycetota; class Thermoleophilia; order Solirubrobacterales; family 70-9; genus JBPCPM01. The sequence goes on along the minus strand of JBPCPM010000005.1, from coordinate 34,370 downwards.
TGGCGGGCGCGGTGGCCGTGCCATTGGATGATGCGCCGTTGGCAGCCAACAACTCTGCGCGGTCCTTGGACATCCCCTCTCCCTCTCTCCCGGTGCTGCTAGGACAATTCGTCCGGTGCTCCCGCGCGTTCAGACCCCATCGCGCGTCGAGCGCGGCAACTATACACCTGCAACGGCCCACAGTTCCGAGCGCTTTCGGCCATCGACTACCCTTTGCCGGACCGGTGTGCGCAAGCCGTCCCACCGGTAGCCCGGCGGGCCCCCTGCCCGCCCCGACCCCACCGAGGCCCCGTGATGAACCGCCCCCCGGCCCTGACGGCCGACGTGCCCGATGTGCAGGCGTCCGTCCCCGCCACGCAGGTAAGCCTTTCCCGCGTCGGTGTCACCGGAGTGGAGAAGGTCCTGAGCATCCGCGGCGACGACGGCCCGCAGCTCTTTCACGCCGAGCTGGAGTGCTACATCGACCTCAATCCTCGGCAGGCCGGCGTCCACATGTCGCGCTTCGAGGAGGTCGTCAACGAGGCCATCGACACCGTCATCCTGGGCGAGACCTTGCGCGCCGAAGAGCTGGCCGCCCTGATCGCGGGCCAGGTCCGCGAGCGTCAGGACGGCCTGCGGGCGGAGGTCCGCGTCGCCGCGCGCTACCCCGAAACTGTCCCCGCCCCGGCCTCTGGCATCCCGACCCAGGAGATGTACGGGCTCTTCGGCACCGCCGTGGCCTCCGAGCTGGGGACGCGGACGCTGATCGGCGTCGAGGCCCAGGGCATGACGGCATGTCCCTGCGCCCAGGAGATGGTGGCGAGCCGCTCGCGCACCCGCCTGGCCGAGCAGGGCTTCGACGACGACGAGATCGAGCGGATCCTCGGGGCCGTTCCGGTGGCCACCCACAACCAACGGGGGATCGGAACGCTCTACGTCGGATCGCCCGAGGATGCCGGCCCCGACGTCGACGCCCGCGAGCTGCTGCGCCTCGTCGAGCAGTCCATGAGCTCGGAGATCTACGAGCTGATGAAGCGCGCCGACGAGGTCGAGGTCGTCGAGCGGGCCCACGCCAACCCGCGCTTCGTCGAGGACTGCGTGCGCGAGATGGTCCGCCGCGTCCTCGAGATGCTCGGCGACCTCGGTGACGACGCATTCGTGATGGCCCGCCAGGAGAACCTCGAGACGATCCACCGCCACAACGTGGTCGCCGAGCGCTACGGCACCGTCGCCGAGCTCCGCGAGGAGATCGCGACCGGGGCCCACGAGCGCCACCACCGCACCATGCGCGAGTGGCTCGAGGCCCCCGCGCAGGGCGACTAGCCCTCCCGGCAGCAAGGGCTCCGGAACGACAACGGGGGCGCCCTTGCGGACGCCCCCGAAGATCACACGGTCCTGTGTGCGGCTAGGACGACGATGCGCCCGTCTTCGCCGCAGCGGCCTCGGTGCCCGCCGTCTTGGCGGCTCCACCACTGGGGCTGGTCGCGCCGCTCGACGGCGCCGACGAGTACCCGGCCGGCGTCGTGGTCGGCGTGTACTCGAACTCCTCTTCGGCTCCGAAGAGCTTGTCGAGGACGGTCTTGCGAACGTCCTCGCTGAGGACGAGCGCCAGGCCGGCGCCGATCAGCGCGATGGCGAGGACCTTCGTCCAGCGTCGCGACTTGTCGCGCTTGCCGCGCATCATCTGCGTCGCCTCGTGCAGCGACGCGAGGGCGTTCTCGAGCTCGGCATGGACCTTGTTGTCGTCGAGCAGGGTCTTCGCCGGGGACTTCCCGCCGGCGATCCGCTCATACGCCGCCCTGGCCGAGTCGTACGCCTCCTGGATGTTCTCGCGCAGCTCGTCATCTTCGATCAGCCGCTGCACGTACTCGTTCGAACGCACAGACTCGGCTGCTGCTCCAACCGCCAGTGCCTTGTTTTTTGCCGCCATGTACCTGCTCCTCAGGACCGTTCGCGAATTCGTTGCCGAGCATATACCCCGATCGGCAAGCTCTCGAACCGAACCCTTCATGCTTCCGGTTTTGGGCGACCGCGTCGGTCAGCGCAGGGCGCGTTCGAGCGCCTGCTCGACGCGCTCGACGAACACGAACTCCAGGCCCTCGCGCTCGGCCTCGGAGATCTCGCCGACGTCACCCTCGTTGCGCGCCGGCAGCAGCACGGTGTCCAGCCCGGCACGCTGGGCGGCGAGGGCCTTCTCCTTGATCCCGCCGACGGGCAACACCTGGCCGGTGAGCGTGATCTCGCCGGTCATGGCGATGTTCGTGTGGATCCGCCGCCCGCTGAGCATCGAGGCCAGGGCCGTCGCCATCGCCACGCCCGCCGACGGTCCGTCCTTGGGCACCGCGCCGGCCGGGACGTGGACATGGAGGTCGTGGGTGGCGAACCAGTCGTCCTCGAGACCGGCCGCCACGTCCGACGCATGTCCACGCACCCACGACAGCGCCGCCTGCGCCGACTCGCGCATCACATCGCCGAGCTGCCCGGTGATCGTCAGCTTGCCCGAGCCCGGCATCGCCGTGGCTTCGATGAACAGGATCTCCCCCCCGCTCGCCGTCCAGGCCAGGCCGGTGGCGACGCCCGGCGACTGCACCCGGCGCCGGGTCTCCGACCACACCCTCCGCGGGCCGAGCAGCTCACGGGCCAGGGTGGCCGAGACCGAACGCCGCTTGCGCTTGCGTCGTGGCTTTTCCGCCAGCTCCCGGGCCAGCTTGCGCGCGACCGTTCCGATCTGGCGCTCGAGGTTGCGCACCCCGGCCTCACGCGTGTACTCGTCGATGATCGCCCGCAGGGCCGGCTCGGAGAAGCTGACCTGCGACGCGGTAAGGCCGTTGCGCTCGATCTGGCGCGGGACCAGATAGCGCTTGGCGATGTGCAGCTTCTCCGTCGGCGTGTAGCCGGCGAGCTGGATGACCTCCATGCGGTCACGCAGCGGGCCGGGGATCGGGTCCAGCACGTTGGCGGTGGTGACGAACAGGACCTCGGAGAGGTCGAACGAGAGATCGAGGTAGTGATCGCGGAAGGTCGAGTTCTGCTCGGGGTCGAGCACCTCGAGCATGGCGCTGGCCGGGTCGCCGCGGAAGTCCGCGCCCATCTTGTCGATCTCGTCGATCATCAACACCGGGTTGCGCGAGCCGGCGTCACGCAGGGCGCGAACGATCGTCCCCGGCATCGCTCCGATGTAGGTGCGGCGGTGACCGCGGATCTCGGACTCGTCACGGACGCCGCCGACCGAGATCCGCTCGGCCTCGCGGCCCAGCGCGCGGGCGATCGAGCGGCCCAGGCTCGTCTTGCCGACGCCGGGGGGGCCGACGAAGCACAGGATCGGCCCAGGCGAGTCGGGGCGCAGGCGGCGGACCGCGAGGTACTCGAGGATCCGCTCCTTGATCTCGTCCATGTCGTAGTGGTCGGCGTCGAGCACCTCCCGGGCGTGGGCGATGTCGAGGTTGTCGTCGGTGCGCCGGTCCCACGGCAGATCGGTCAGCCACTCCAGGTACGTGCGGATGACGCCGTGCTCGGCCGCGGACTCGGGCAGCCGTTCAAGGCGCGAGAGCTCCCGCTCGGCCTGGCGCATCGCCCCCTCGGGCAGCCCGGCCTCCTCGAGCTTGGTCCGCAGCTCGGAGATCTCCGCCCCGCCCTCGCCTTCGCCGAGCTCCTCCTGGATCGCCTTGAGCTGCTGGCGCAGGAAGAACTCCCGCTGGCCTTCTGAGAGCTCGGACTGGACCTGGTCCTGGATCTTGGCCCCGAGCTGGATCACCTCCAGCTCCCGGGTGAGGATGGCCGACAACCGCCGCAGGCGGGCGGCCACGTCGAGCTGTTCCAGCAGCTCCTGCTTCTCGTCGACGCTGATCCGCAGCGCGCCGGCGATCAGGTGCGCCAGCGCCGACGGGTCCTCCACGTTGGCGACGGCGAGCTGCAGCTCCTCCGGAAGGTAGGGGATGTGCTCGATGATCTCGGAGAACGTCTTCTGGACGTTGCGCGTCAGGGCCTCGAGCCGGGCCGACGGCTTGACCACGTCCTCGAGCTCGGCGATCTTCGAGACGAGGTAGGGCTCGGTCGCCACCGACTCGTCGATGCGCACGCGGCGCGTGGCCTGCACGAGGATCCGCAGCGTGCCGTCGGGCACCTTGATCATGCGCACCACGGTGGCCGCGACGCCGACATCGTGGAGCTGGTCCGGGCCGGGCTCCTCGAGCTCGGGATCGCGCGAGGCGACCAGCACGAGCGCGCGCTGGCCGGAGAGCACGTCGTTGACCAGGCGGATCGAGCGCGGCTGGCCCACGGCCAGCGGCGAGACCGTGTCCGGGTACATGACGGTCTCGCGCAGCGGCAGCAACGGCAGCTGCTCGGGCAGGTCGTGGACCGGGGCAGGACCCTCGAGCCCGTCGCCCGTGGCGACCTGCACCTCGGGGCCGCCGTTGGCGCCGGGATCCAGCAACCGGGTGAGCGCGTCGGCGTCGTCCATCTACCGGTTGCGCTCGATGCGCACCCGATGCCCCGCGTCGTCGACGCCGGCCAACGGCAGCTCGATGCGCAGGACGCCGTCCTCGTAGGTGGCCGAGGCCTCGGATCCGATCACCTCGGCGCCGAGCTCGATCTCCCGCTGGAACGGGCCCGTGTCGACCTCGACCTGCTGGTAGACACGCCCCTCGGTCTCACGTACCGGCCGATGGCCGGAGACCACGAGCTCACGACCGTTGATCTGGAGATCGATCGCTTCCAGCTCCACGCCGGGGAGGTCGACGCGGACGATCGCCTTCGGGGGCTCACCGCAGTAGTAGACGTCGGCCTTGGGGGCGAAGACGGGCTGGTGGGCGGGGAACCCGGCACGCTCCCAGACGTCGCCGAACAGCTCGTCCATCTCGCGGCGCATGCGTTCGAAGTTGGCAAACAGGTCGCGGGAAGAACTCACGACCGGAGACTGTACCCCGCCCGAACGGCCCGCCAACCACAGCGGTCAGATCTCGTAGACGGCGCCTTCGGAGGCCACGTCGACCTGCCCGGAGAAGGCGGCGGCCGCTTCGTTGCGGGCCCACAGGGTGTCGAGCTCGTCGGAGATGTGGATCAGGACGGCTCGCTCGACGCCGGCCTGCTTGGCGTGCTCGCCGGCCTCGCCCGGGGTCATGTGTCCGCGGACCCCGCCCCGCTCGGGCCGGGGCAGCGTGGCCTCCACGAAAAGCAGCGGGCTGTCGCGAGCGAACTCGACCAGCTCGCTGGAGGGACGGCAGTCGGCGCCGTAGGTGAACCGTCGTCCGGGATCATCGGCGTGGGCGAACTCGACGGCGTAGGTGGTCGTGAAGTGCGGGACCTCGGCGAAGCGGACGCGCATCGGTCCGATCTCGATTTCCTCGTCGGGGTCGTACTCCTCCAGCGCGAACGCGTCCTGGATCAGGGTGGGGTTGGCCCACAGCTCGGTCATGGTGGTGAAGACCTCGCCGGCCCCGGGAGGAGCGATCAGCCGGGGACGGGCCGGATTGTCGGTCCCCTCCCAGCGGGCGACGGGGACCGGCTGCTGGCGCGGGGCGTACGTGAGCGCGTAGGCGTACGGGATCAGGTCGAGGATGTGATCCGCGTGCAGGTGGGAGATCACGACTGCGTCGAGCGCGCAGTAGTCAAGGCACTGGCGGAGCTTGGAGAAGACCCCCGAGCCGCAGTCGAGCAGGACGTTCGTGTCGCCCTCCCCCACGAGGTAGCCGCTACAGGCTCCCCCGGCGTCCGTATAGGCAGGTGACTTGCCGAGCACCCGGATGTTCACATGGCTCCTTCCGGTGGGACGAGGCCATGCTATCCGGGCCGGTTGGGCTTGGGGCCTGCTATCAGCCCTGTGTGCGCGGAAGGTCGCGGAGCCCGAGCGGGGCGACGCTGGCCGGCCGCTGGCGCTCGAGCAGCGTCAGCTGGGCCGGGGGGACGAGCCCCTCGGGGCTGGCCTGCCGGAACGTCGGGCAGGGTCCCTCGGCGAGCGCACAGAGGAGGTTCTGGCGGAAGAAGCAATCCTCGCAACGGGGCTGTCCGGCCTTGCGCCGGGGGGTCCGCTGACCGGTCGCCGGGGAGGGCGGGGCGGGCAGCTGGACGGCGACGGCGGGCATCACGCGGCAAGGGTGACACGCGAGCGGACGAACGTCACAGGCGATTCCGCAAATCGCAACAAATTCCCGAGAACAAGCTTCGGGCTACTAGGCTTTCGCCCCCGCTGCGCGACGATTTCCCCGCATCGTGCGGGCTTTTCGCCGATGTGGAGATCTGCCGCGGCGGCGGTACTCTTGGAAGCGTCATGGCCCCATCGCACTCCGATCACCTCAAAGCCTCCCCTCCGCTGTTCGACAGCGCCCTGCTCGACCGGCTGTCGCGTGTGCACCCGGTGGTGCCGGCCGTGATGTTCGTGCCGGTGGTGGTTGCGACGATGGTGCTCGGCCTGGCCGACGGACTCGGCGCGGTGACCACCATCGGCCTGGTCGCCGGAGGGCTCGTGTCCTGGACCCTCACCGAGTACTGGCTGCACCGGCTGGTGTTCCACTGGCAGCCCGACAACGCGGTGGGCCGCCGGATGCACCACATCATCCACGGCATCCACCACGACCACCCAAACGATCCGCTGCGCCTGGTCATGCCACCGGGAGCCAGCATCCCCCTCGCGGCGCTGTTCTTCGGGCTGTTCGCGGTCGTCCTCGGCCTCCCGCATGCGCTCCCGGCCTTCTCGGGGTTCATCGCCGGCTACCTCGTCTACGACTACACCCACTACTACCTGCACCACCGCGTGCCCCAGGGCCCGATCGGCCGGCGGCTGCGCGAACAGCACATGCGTCACCACTTCCAGGACCACCGGTTCGGATACGGGGTGTCCTCTCCGGTGTGGGACCGCGTCTTCGGGACGCTCCCGCCGTTGCGCCGCTCACGCTGATGCCATGAGCGCCGGGGCCGGACCGCCGCTGGCCATCGTCGACGCCTTCACGGCCGAGCCGTTTTCCGGCAACCCGGCGGCCGTGTGCCTGTCCGAGGGGCCGCTGGAGGAGAGGTGGATGCAGGCGGTCGCGGCGGAGATGAACCTCTCCGAGACCGCGTTCGCCCATCCCGCGGACGACGGCTGGGCGCTGCGGTGGTTCACCCCCTCGGCCGAAGTGGATCTCTGCGGGCATGCCACGCTGGCCTGCGCTCATCTGCTGTGGGAGCGGGGCCGGGTCTCCCCGGCGGACCCCGTGGCGTTCCAGACCCTTTCGGGAGAGCTGGTTGCCCGGCAGGATGGCCCGGTCGTCGAGCTCGATTTCCCAGCCGAGCCCGCCACCGAGGTCCGTGACCGCGCCCCCGCCCTCGCGCTCGGCGTCGACGCGGTCGCAATTGCGCGCAACCGGATGGACTGGCTGGTCGAGACCACGGACGCCGATGCGGTGCGCGGCTGCGCCCCCGACATGGATGCGATCGCCCGGCTCGGGGAGCGGGGCGTGATCGTCACCGCCGTCGCCGCGCCCGAGGACGGCGCCGATGTGGTCAGCCGCTTCTTCGCCCCGGCCGTGGGGATCGACGAGGACCCGGTGACCGGCTCGGCCCACTGCTGCCTGGGTCCCTGGTGGTCATCGAGGTTAGGTGGGCGGCTGCGCTGCCGACAGCTGTCGGCGCGCGGTGGCAAGCTCGAGGTGGTGGTCGCGGGTGACCGCGTGCTCCTGCGCGGGTCGGCCGTGACCATGCTCGAAGGCGCCCTCCGGGCCCCGGCGTCGACCGTCGGTCAGCCCAGCGACCAGTAGCCGTCGGAACCGACGGCGTCCTCCCGAGCGACCCGGGCAAGGCGCTCGCGCGCCTGGGCGTGCTCAACACCGAGCAGCCCGGCGACCTCGACGGTGGCCAGGGGGAAGGGTGCCCACTCCAGGACATCCTCCACCCGTTGTGGGGCGGACCGGCGCGTGACGCCGGGAAGGAGGTTCGCGGCGACCAGCTCGTAGCTCTCGGTCGGGTGGATGCCCGGGATGTCGATCCGCCCGTCGTCGGGCCCCGCGATCTCGAGGGCGGGACACGTGTAGCGGTACCCGCAGGGCGAGTCGTCGGCTGCGGCGAGCTTCTCGGGCCAGGCGCGGGCGGCCGCGCTGGGATCCCTGGCTGCCTCGTGGTCGGCCTCGAACCGCTGCTCGACGGCGTCGGCATCCATCCACTGCCGCAGCTGGCCGGGGTCGATGCCCGCGCCCTGCGCCGCGAGGTCGATGACCCCCGGATCGTCGATCAGGTCGCCGGCGAACACCAGGACCCGCAGCCGTCGCAGGAGGCCCATCTGGCAGTCGGGGGCGTATATCCCGGCGGCCACAACGGCGCGGCAGGCCGGGCCGGTGCCGTGCATGCGGGACCGCTCACGCGCATCGATAGGCATCCCCAGCGTCTGGAAGCTCGGCAGCTGGCGAGCAAAGCGTGCCGCCGTCAGACCCCGCTCGATGTAGTCCTCGGCTCTGCGGGCCAAGACCACCATGGTCAGTGTCCATTCGATGTGGTCGCCGTAGAACCACTCGAGTCGTCGCATCGCAGGCTCGGCGGAGAATGCCCACGGACATCCGGGGTCGGTGAAGTGGCGGATCTTCAGCATCAGTCTCGCGGTCCGTTCCTGGAAGCGGGAGTCATTGTCACCGATCGACCAGAGGCGACGAGCCGGTCACCCCCCACGCCGGACGTCCCCCCACCCCGTCACCACACGTCACCTTTTCGTGGGTTGACGGTAACTCTTGACTGCCTGCGCTATTCTCACCCCGAGGTGTATTGCGGGGTACATACTCACTCTCTGACACGACACAGAAGGTGTACACATGACAGATTTTCTTGATTCCAAGCTCGGCGAACTGCGCGACCGGGTAAAGGAGCTCGAGCCGCTGCACGAGGAGTACCTGCGCATCCGCCAGGCGCTCGAGATCCTCGAAGGCGGTCCAGGCCCGAGCGCCCCCGCCAAGCGCGGCCCGGGCCGCCCCCGAGGCAGCAAGTCGGCCACGGGCAGCTCCGGCGGCGGGTCCCGCAAGCGGCGGCGGCGGCGCCGCGGAGGAACCCGCGCCGACCAGGCTGTCTCACTGCTTCAGCGCAGCCCTGGACTCACAGTGCCCGAGATCGCCGAGCAGTTGTCGATCGAGCCCAACTACGTCTACCGCGTGATGGCCGAGCTCCAGAAGGACGGCCTGGCCCGCAAGGACGGTCGTCGCTACTACGCCAGCGAGGCAGGAGCCGCAGCAGCAGCCGAGACCTCCAACGGCACGGCAGCGGCCGACGCCCCAGCAGCGACGACCGAGCCGACGACGCCCGGGGAGCCCCGGTTCGAGCCGAGCGTCCAGCAGGACGTCACCGACGCCTGAGGCGAGGCCGCCCGCGCTCCAACGTCAGGGGCCCCGGCGCGACGGTTCAGCGACTCTGAATTTTCTCGATGATCGCGTCCGCCATGCCGCTGGTGCCAACCGCCGACGGATCGTCGCGGTTTTCCTTGAGGTCGTAGGTGACATTGTCACCTTCGGCGATGACCTCGGCCAGTGACTTCTCGACATTGTCGGCCGCGTCGCTCTCCTCGAGGTAGTGGAGCATCATCACGCCGGACAGCAACAGCGCTGAGGGGTTGACCTTGTCCTGGCCGGCGTACTTGGGCGCCGAGCCGTGGGTGGCCTCGAACACCGCGTAGTCATCACCGATGTTCGAACCGGGCGCGAGGCCCAGGCCACCGATCATGCCGGCGCCGAGGTCGGAGACGATGTCGCCGTAGAGGTTCTCGGTGACGATCACGTCGTACTCGTCGGGGCGCGAGACGATCTGGTTGCACAGGTTGTCGATGATGCGGTCTTCGTATTCGATGTCGGAGTAATTCTTTGACACCTGCTCGGCGACATCCTTGAACAGTCCGTCACTGTATTTTTGGATGTTTGCCTTGTGTGCCGCAGTGACCTTCTTGCGGCCGTGCTTCTGCGCGTACTCGAAGGCGGAGCGCACGATGCGCTCGCTCCCGAACTCCGAGATCGGCTTGATGGAGATGCCCGAGTCCTTGCGGATGTCCGAGCCCTCGACCTCCTTGACGAAGTCGATGAGCTTCAGGGTGCCCTCGGCGCCCTTTTCGAACTCGATCCCCGCGTACAGGTCTTCGGTGTTCTCCCGGATGACGACGAAGTCGGCCTCGGGGTACTTGGTGCGCACGCCCTCGTAGGACTTGCAGGGGCGCTGGCAGCTGTAGAGGTCGAGCTCCTTGCGGATGGCGACGTTGACCGAGCGAAAGCCCGTGCCGACCGGTGTGGTGATCGGCGCCTTCATCGCGACCTTGTTCTCACGGATCGACTCAAGGACGCTGTCGGGCAGCGGCGTGCCCTGCTCCTCGTACACGTCGGTCCCGGCCTCCTGCCAGTCCCACTCGAACTCGACCCCGGTCGACTCAAGGATCCGCGCGACCTGGTCGGCCAGCTCCGGCCCCGTCCCGTCTCCGCGGATAAAGCTCACTCGATGCGCCACGTCCACTCCCACTCGTTCGCTGAAGGTTTCCGCCCGGACGTACCCGCCAGGGGCGCCTTTCACGCGAACGGCGCGAGCCTCGGCTCCTTCTCATACACCCGGCCGCCGCTCGGCTCCTTGAAGTGGCCGCGGGCGGTGGTTTAGCAGGAGTCGGTGCGTCCGATCAGAGGAGGCCGGCCTCGTCCACGGTGTCGCGCTCGGAGCGGAGCTCCTCGACGGTGGCGTCGATGCGCTTTTGGCTGTAGTCGTCGATCTCCAGGCCCTGGACGATCTGCCACTCGCCGTCGGAGCACGTGCATGGGAAGCTGGAGATCAGGCCCTCGTCGACGCCGTAGGAGCCGTCGGAGCAGACGGCCATCGAGACCCAGTCGGACTCGTCGGCGCCGGCGAACCAGTCGTGGGCGTGGTCGATGGCGGCGTTGGCGGCCGAGGCGGCGCTGGAGGAGCCGCGGGCCTTGATGATCGCGCCGCCGCGACCCTGGACGGTGGGGATGAAATCGTCGGTGACCCACGACTCGTCACCCACGGCGTCCCAGGCGTTGGAGCCCTTGATCTCGGCGTGCTTGATGTCGGGGTACTGCGTGGACGAGTGGTTGCCCCAGATCGTCATCTTCGTGATCTCGGTCACGGGGACGCCCTGCTTCTTCGAAAGCTGGGCGATCGCGCGGTTGTGGTCCAGGCGCGTCATCGCGGTGAAGCGCTCGCGCGGGATGTCCTTGGCGTTGTTCATCGCGATCAGGCAGTTGGTGTTGGCCGGGTTGCCCACCACGAGGATCCGCACGTCGTCGGCTGCGTTGTCGTTGAGGGCCTCGCCCTGGCCGGTGAAGATCTTGCCGTTGTCCTTGAGCAGATCGGCCCGCTCCATGCCAGCGCCCCGCGGCTGGGATCCGACGAGCAGCGCGATGCTGGTGCCGTCGAAGGCCTTGGCCGGGTCGTCGGACATCTCGAGGCTGGCCAGCAGCGGGAAGGCGCAGTCGTCGAGCTCCATCGCAACGCCCTCGACGGCGTCCATGGCCGGCGGGATCTCGAGCAGGCTCAGCTCGACGGGCTGGTCGGGGCCGAGCAGCTCGCCGGCGGCGATGCGGAAGAGCAGGCTGTAGCCGATGGCGCCGGCGGCGCCGGTGACGGCCACGCGGACGGGCGACTGGCTCATGAGCGAAACCTCCTGATGGAAGAACGGTGGTCGGCGGCGGCCGGGATGCGGCCGCGACACCGGGGTCCTGTTGGAGCTACCCCGCTCGCCAGCCTTTCACGCGAGCCCTCCCCGGTGGCCCGTCCCGGGCACGGAAACCCACGATGCAATTCGATGGCCGGCAGCGACGGCTGCATCTCCGACACCGGAACGGAGGGAACCTGCACCGACGGCACCGCCCTCGACGGACCGGTCTCCGTGACGATCAGCCCCGAAGGCAAGAACCCGCCTGCGCCGCCTCGTACAGCAGCGACAGCGTCGTCGCCATGACCCGAGAGCAAACCCTCGACGCCGAAGCCGTCCGACCCCAAGCGCACTCCGCCCCAGCACCGCGTCGCCGGAACGGGTCGGCCATCCCCGGCGTGAGTCGCCGAGGCGTCATGCGGCCTCGGCGATCCCCGCGCCCGTCCGTCCTACGGAGTGGCGGACGGGTGGGGGCTCTGATTCACTGATCGGGCGGCCCCTGGCGCCGCGACCCCATGGCCACCACCGAGCCCCGAGCCCACGCGCAGGCGCCGGCCCCCCAAGCGGCCGGCCAGACCCACGAGGTCACCAACCAGCCACCGCCGCTGGTCGACTACGACACCTTCACCGCGGACCGCCCGCTGGTCGAGGCGCTGCTCCGCGAGGGCGGCGAGTGGGCGCACGCCGCCGTCAGTGCCGCCGGCGCCCGGGCCGGATCGGCCGAACAGCAGACGTGGGGTCGCGAAGCCAACGAGAACCCGCCGCGCCTGAGGACCCACGACCGCTTCGGCCACCGCATCGACGAGGTGGAGTACCACCCCTCCTACCACGCCCTGCAGAAGGTGGCCGTCGAACAGGCGCTGCACGCGCTGCCCTGGCGCGAGCGGCGTGAGGGCGCCCACGTCGCCCGCGCCGCGCTGTTCATGACCGGCGGCCGGGCCGAGGCCGGCGTCGGCTGTCCGACCTCGATGACCTACTCGGTGATCCCGGCGCTGCGCACCCAGCCCGAGCTGGCTGCCGAATGGGAGCCGCTGCTGACCTCGACCATCTACGACCCGGGCCTGCGCCACCGGTCCGAGAAGCGCGGGGCCCTCGCCGGCATGGCGATGACCGAGAAGCAGGGCGGCTCGGACGTGCGGGCGAACACCACGATGGCCGCCCCGGTCAACGGCGGCGGTCCGGCGGCCGAGTACGCGCTGACCGGCCACAAGTGGTTCTGCTCAGCGCCGATGTGCGACGTGTTCCTCGTCTTGGCCCAGGCCCCGGGCGGCCTGTCGTGTTTTCTTGTCCCCCGAATCCTCGACGACGGCTCGCGCAACCGGTTCCACCTGCAGCGGCTCAAGGACAAGCTCGGCAACCGCTCGAACGCCTCGAGCGAGGTCGAGTTCCGCAGCGCGATCGGGCGGCTGGTCGGCGAGGAGGGCCGCGGCGTGCCGACGATCATCGAGATGGTCAACCACACACGCCTGGACTGCGTGCTCGGCGCGACGGCCGGCATGCGTGCCGGCGTCGAGCAGGCCATCCACCACGCGACCTACCGCGAGGCCTTCGGCAAGCGGCTGATCGACCAGCCGCTGATGGTCAACGTCCTGGCCGACCTCGCCGTGGAGTCCGAAGCGGCGACGGTCGCCGCGATGCGCCTGGCCCGCTCCTACGACGGCGCCCAGGTCGGCGACGAGCGCGAGACGCTGTTCCGGCGCCTGGCCACGCCGGTGCTCAAGTACTGGACGTGCAAGCGCGCCCCGTGGCACGCGGTCGAGTCGCTGGAGTGCCTGGGCGGCAACGGCTACGTCGAGGAGTCGGGCATGCCCCGCCTGTTCCGCGAGTCGCCTCTGAACTCGATCTGGGAGGGCTCGGGCAACGTCCAGTGCCTCGACACCCTGCGGGCGATGGTCAAGAGCCCGGAGGCCCTGAGCGTCCTGCTCGACGAGATCGGCCAGTCCGCCGGGGCCGATCCCCGCTTGGACCAGGCGATCGCCTCGATCCAGAACGAGCTCTCGGACCTGGAGCAGATGGAGACCCGCGCCCGCCGCGTCGTGGAGCGCCTCGCGCTGGTGCTCCAGGCCAGCCTGCTGGTGCGCCACGGCGACCCCGCGGTAGCCGACGCGTTCTGCGCCTCACGGCTGGGCGGCGACTGGGGTCACGCATTCGGCACGCTGCCGGCGGGCATCGACCAGCGCGCCATCGTCGACCGGCACGCCCCGCAGCTCGCCTGAGCGACCGCCCGAGTGCTCGATTTCTCCCGCTCCGGGATCGATATCGGACGCTCGTCCCGCATCCCACCGGAAAACCACTTGCGGGCGGGGCCACCGGTCCCGTATGGGACCATTGATCCATGTTCCGCAGCACGGGATCGATAACGCTGGGCCGAGTCCGCGGCATCCGGATCGGCGTGGACTACTCGTGGTTCGTCGTCCTGTTCTTGATCATCTTGTGGCTGTCGGGCTACTACCGCGACATCCTGGGCGATGCCGATACGGGGACGATGGCCTACGGGCTGGCCGTCGCCAGCGCCTTCCTGTTCTTCGGCTCGATCCTGTTGCACGAGCTCGGGCACGCGTTCGTCGCGATCCGCAACAACATCGGGATCGCCGGCATCGACCTGTGGCTGTTCGGGGGCGTGGCCCGGATGGAGCGCGACTCGGACAGCCCCGGAGCCGAGTTCAAGATCGCGGTGGCCGGGCCGCTGGTGACGCTGGGCATCGTGATCGTCGGGGCGTTGATCGGGATCGCCGTCGAAGGTGGCACGGCCTTCCGCGACGCCACCTTGGTCCGGGGGGACGCTGCCGTCTCCCCGGCCTTGGCCGTGTTGGCATGGGTGACGTCGATCAACCTGCTGCTGCTGGTGTTCAACCTGCTTCCGGCGTTCCCGCTCGACGGTGGCCGGATCGCCCGGGCGATCGCTTGGAGGTTCACCGGCGAACGCGCGGCCGCCACTCGAATCGCCGGGCGCCTTGGCCAGGGCTTCGCCTACCTGTTCATCGGCTTCGGCATCCTGCTCGCCATCCAGGGCGTCCTGCTCTCAGGCGTCTGGCTCGCCTTCATCGGGATCATGCTCAACCAGTCCGCCGGGGCGGCGATCGTCCAATCGGCCGTCACCGGCCGCCTCGAGCACATCTCGGTCGACGAGCTGATGGACGGCGAGCCCGTCGCCATCCCCGAGGGGCTGTCGCTCGCCCGGGCCCAGGACGAGTTCTTCCTGCGCTACCGCTGGCCCTGGTTCCCGGTCACCGACCCCCAGGGCCGCTTCGAGGGCGTGCTGCGCCAATCCGAGCTTGACGACGTCCCCGAGGAGCGTCGCGAGCTGCAGAGCGCCGGCGACACGATCGACCGTTCGCCAGAGCGCCCGACGATCACCACCGGCAGCCCGCTTGAGGCCGTGCTGGGCAACGAGTGGCTGCGCAAGCTCGGGGCGGTGATGGTGGTCGACGAGCAGCGCCGGCTGCTCGGCGTGCTGTCCGCCCAACAGGTCGGACGGTCCGTCCGCAGCGCGGTCCGCCCCACCCCCGCGGCGGGCGGTCCGGCCGAGCGCTGAACCGCCCGCCCTCACCCCCCGACGACACGGCAGGCCGGAGAACCGGGCCCTTGCATAGAATCCCCGCCGCCCCGCGCCCATGCCTCGCCACGACGTCCTGATCATCGGAGCCGGCCTCGCCGGCATGCGCGCCGCCCTTGCCGCGGCAGACGCGGGCGCGACCGTCGGGATCATCAGCAAGGTCCACCCGGTCCGCTCGCACTCCAACGCCGCCCAGGGAGGCATCAACGCCGCCCTGCACCCCGACGACTCGTGGGAGTCGCACGCCTTCGACACGATCAAGGGCTCGGATTACCTGGGCGACCAGGACGCCATCGCCACGATGTGCCGCGAGGCCCCCGAGGAGATCCTGCACCTCGAGCACCTCGGCGTCACCTTCCACCGTGACGACGAGGGCAAGCTCGGGACCCGCGCCTTCGGCGGCGCCTCCAAGGCGCGCACCTACTACGTGGCCGACATCACCGGGCAGGCCATCCTCCACGTCCTCTACGAGCAGCTCAACAAGCACTCCGAGCGCATCGACCGCTACGAGGAGTGGTTCACCACCACGCTCGCGACCGACGACAACGGCCGCTGCGTCGGGGCGGTGACGCGCAACATCGTCGACGGCACGACGACCCTCTTCCAGGCCAAGACGGTGATCCTGGCCACCGGCGGCAACGGCCGCGTGTTCAAGCCGACCACCAACGGCCTGATCTGCACGGGCGACGGCATCTCCATGGCCTACCGGGCCGGCGCCGAGCTCATGGACGTGGAGATGGTCCAGTACCACCCGACCACGTTGGCCAAGAAGGGCTTTCTCATCACCGAGGGCGCCCGCGGGGAGGGCGCGCACCTCTACAACGCCAAGGGCGAGCGCTTCATGGAGCGCTACGCGCCCAACATGATGGAGCTCGCCTCGCGTGACGTCGTCTCGCGCTCGGAGCTGACCGAGATCATCGAGGGGCGCGGCTTCCCCGACGGCACCGTCGCCCTGGACATCCGCCCGGTCGGCCGCAAACGGATCTACGAGGCGTTGCGCGAGATCCTGCACATCGGAGAGAACTTCGCCGGGGTGGACATCACCCAGGAGCCGATACGGATCCGGCCCGGCAACCACTACACGATGGGCGGCGTGCGCACCGACTCCGACGGCGCCACCAACGTCCCCGGCCTCTACGCCGTGGGTGAGACGGCCTGCGTCTCGGTCCACGGCGGCAACCGCCTCGGCGCCAACTCCCTGCTGGACACCCTGATCTTCGGGCGTCGCGCCGGCGACCACGCCGCCAAGATCGCCCGCGAGAGCAACCCCGGACGCCCCTCCCAGGCCGCGCTGGCCGACGAGGAGCAACGGATCGCCGCCATCCACTCCCGGCCCAAGGTCGAGGGCCGCCGGGTCGCCGAGATCAAGGACGATCTCGGCACCACGATGGACCGCTACTGCGCCGTCTTCCGCACCGAGGAGGGGCTGCAGACCTGTCAGGAAGAGCTCGCCCGGATCCGCGAGCAGGCGGCCGACGCCTGGATCGACGACCACGGCACCATCTTCAACCAGGACGTGCTCGGCGCGCTGGAGCTGGAGTTCCTGCTCGACAACGCCGAGGCGATCGCTGCCGCGGCCCTGCACCGCAAGGAGTCGCGCGGCGCCCACGCCCGCCAGGACTTCCCGGACCGCAACGACGAGGAGTGGCTCAAACACATCACCGTCAGCCTCAACGGCGATGGGCCCGAGCTCGGCTACTCGGAGGTCACGATCACCGACTGGCAGCCCCAGGAGAGGAAGTACTAGATGGCCGACTACACACTCAAGGTCCGCCGCTACGACCCCGAAGACGACCGCGGCGCCTACTGGGAGAACTTCGACGTCGACCTTGACCCGACGCAGAGCGTGCTGGACGGCCTGCTGCAGGTCCGCGACGACAAGGACGGCTCGCTGGTCGTGCGGTGCTCGTGCACCGCGGCCATCTGCGGCTCCTGCGCGGTGAAGATCAACGGGAAGTCCACGCTGGCCTGCCTGCACCAGCTCGGCGAAGCCGACGAGCACGCCAACCGCCGCAACGGTGGTGGCGAACCGATCGTGGTCGAGCCGATGGGCAATCAGCCGGTGATCAAGGACCTGGTCACCGACATGGAGTCCACCCACTGGGAGAAGTTCCGCCGCGTCACCCCCTGGCTGCTGCCTGAGGGCGAGCCGCCCGAGCGCGAGTACATCGTGCCCGCGGAGGCGATGATCGACGTCACGCAGACCATGGCCTGCATCCAGTGCAGCGCGTGTGTGTCGGCGTGCCTGTCGATGGAGGCAGACCCGGAGTTCATCGGTCCCGCCGCGCTGGCCAAGGCGTACCGTTTCGTCGGCGACCCGCGCGACGCGCAGGCCGAGGAGCGCCTGTACGACCTAGCCCAGGACCCGCACGGCATCTACGACTGTACGCACTGCTTCGCGTGCATCGACGCCTGCCCCAAGGACGTCGCGCCGATGGACCAGATCATGCGCTTACGCCGGATCTCTTCGCACGACTTCGACATCATGGATGCCCACAACGGCCGCCGCCACGAAGAGGCGTTCGTCAACAACATCAAGGCCAAGGGCACCCTCGACGAGTCCCTGCTGCTGCAGGAGTCCTACGCGCCGGGCATCAAGGGCAAGCTGATGCCCACGGTCGGCGCCATGAAGGGCCTGATCGGCTCGATCCCCACCGCGGTACGCGGCATCCGGACGGGCAAGATGCGCTCGATCAGCAAGCTGATCCCCGGCGTGCACGAGAAGCTGCCCGGCGACTCGCAGAAGCACGTCAAGCGGATCTTCGAGCGGGCCGACGAGAGCCGGCGCGAAATCAACCTGTGGGCCATGGCCGGATCCCAGGAGCCGATCTCGAGCTCCGGGCGCCAGAAGGAGAGCGTCGACACCGTCGGCGGCGGCCCCAAGAATCCTGATCCGGAGGAAGCGTCATGAAGGTCGCCTACTGGCCCGGCTGCGTCTCGCGCGGCTTCACGCCCGAGCTGCACGGCTCCATGGACCTCGTCGCCGACCGCCTGGGCATCGAGCTGGTCGAGCTCGACCGGGCCAGCTGCTCGGGCGCCGGCGTGCTGGCCGAGCACAACCCCGAGCTCGCCGACACCCTCAACGCCCGCACCTTCGCGCTGGCCCAGGAAACGGGCCAGGCGACGATGATGAACATCTGCTCGACCTGCCAGGGCGCGCAGTCGGAGTCCCAGCAGCGCCTTGACGCCGACGCCGACTACCGCTCTCACGTCAACGAGGCACTTGAGCCGGAAGGGCTCACCTACGAGCGCGGCGAGGTCGTCAACAAGAACTTCCTGTGGCTGCTGGTCGAGGACTACGGCCTTGACAAGCTGCGCGAGCAGGTCAAGCGGCCGCTCGGCGAGCTGCGCCTTGGCCCGTTCTACGGCTGCTACATCGTGCGCCCCAAGCACCGGCTCGGCTACGACGAGCGCCCCGAGCGCGACCTCTACCTCGAGCAGGTCATCGAGGCCCTGGGCGCCAACGTCGTCGACCACGACGGCGCGCGGCGCTGCTGCGGCTTTCCCATCGTGACCATGAACAAGGAAGCGTCGCTGCGCCAGGCCGGCACCCACGTGTGGGGCGCGCTGGAGCAGGACATCGACGCCCTGATAACGCCCTGCCCTCTGTGCCACCTGAATCTCGACATGCAACAGCCCGAGGCGGCCAAGGTCGTCAACCAGGAGCTGAACCTGCCGATCCTGCACCTGCCCCAGCTGGTGGGCCTGGCGCTGGGATTCGAGCCCAAGGAACTGGGCATGCCGCTGCACATCGTCTCCACCGAATGGGTGGAGAACAAGCTTGCCGCCGCGGGCGTCGACGCCTGAGCGCGGTTGGCGCCGACCGACCTCCACCGCTCGCTACCGTAAGGATCCCTCGTCGTAGGGCGGCCGCGTCTGACCGCCGCCCCTGATCCGCCCGCCCGGCGGACCGCCTCCCACCCCCCGGCCGTTCCATGACCTTCGCCGTCGTCCTGTTCATCGTCGCCCTCGCGCTGATCGCGAGCGAAAAGGTCCACCGCACGAAGGTGGCCCTCGGCGCCGCCGCCCTGGCGATCCTGTTCATCTCGGGCTTCGATCAGGAGACGGCGATCGAGGCAATCGACTTCAACACGATCGGCCTGCTCGCCGGCATGATGCTGCTCGTCCACCTGACCCAGGAGTCGGGCGTCTACGACTACATCGCCATCAAGGCGGGGCAGTTTTCCAAGGGCCGGCCTTTTTGGGTCGTGATGTCGCTGGCCGGCACGACCGCCGTGCTCTCGGCCTTCCTGGACAACCTCACGACGATCCTGCTCGTGGTCCCGATCACGTTCCTGCTGGCCGACGCGCTGGACATCAGGCCGATCCCGCTGATCATCATCGAGGTCATCGCCTCGAACATCGGCGGCACCGCCACCCTGATCGGCGACCCGCCGAACATCATCATCGGCGGCGCCACCGGCCTGAGCTTCAATGCCTTTCTCATCAACCTCGGCCCGGTCGTGGTCGTGACGTTCTTCGCGGTGATCCCCCTGCTGTATTTCTTCTTCAAGCGTCAACTCCAGGTGGCGCCCGAGGCCCGCGACCACGTGATGAGCCTCAGCGCGCGCGACGCGATCAACGACTGGAGCGAGCTCAAGCGCACGGTCCCCGTGCTGGGCCTCACGGTCGTAGGATTCTTCTTGCACAACGTGCTGCACATCGAGGTGGCGACCGTGGCGCTGACCGGGGCCGCTGTCGCGCTGATCGTCACCCGCCAGGACCTCGAGTACTCACTGTCGAAGATCGAGTGGCCGACGCTGTTTTTCTTCATGGCGCTGTTCATCATGGTCGGCTCGCTAGAAGAAGTCGGCGCCATAGACAAGATCGCCGAGGGCATGAAGGAGGTGACCCAAGGCAACCGTTCGGCCGAGCTGCTGGGGATTCTCGTGGTCAGCGGCATCGGGTCGGGGCTCGTGGACAACATCCCGTTCACCGCGACGATGCTGCCCATCGTCGAGCAGCTCAACCCGGGCAGCGACCCGATCGGCGACGAGGCCTACTGGTGGGCGCTGGCGCTCGGTGCCTGCTTCGGCGGCAACGCGACGGCCATCGCGGCCGCCGCCAACGTCGCCGCTCTTGGGCTCACCGAGCGGGCGGGCAAGCCGATCAGCTTCCTGCAGTTCACCAAGGTCGGACTGCCGGTCAGTCTTGTCACACTGGTGATAGCCGCGGGGTACGTGACCTTGCGCTACATCTGGCTGCAGTAGGAGAGGGGATCACCATGCCGGACCGGATCACCACCGCAAATCTCCGAGAGATACGCCCGCTGCGTCCCGACGACGCCCTGGGGACTGCCGCGCGACGCGTGCTGGAGTCCGAGCTCCCAGCCCTACCCGTCGTGAGCGCCGAAGGCAAATACCTCGGGGTGTTCGGAGAGCGCGAGTTCATCGAGGCCGTGTTCCCCGCCTACGTCGGCTCCCTGCACTCGGCCCGTATGGTCCGCGCCGCCTTCAACGAGACGATCGCCTGGCGGTGGGGCTGCATCGAAAAGCCGGTGTCCGAGTACCTGACCGAGGACAAGATCGTGGTCGAGGACGGGTTCTCCGACCTTCAGCTCGCCGAGACCTTCCTGCACCACCGGGTCCTCATCGTCCCGATCGAGCGCAACGGCAAGGTCGACGCGGTTGTCACGCGCGAGGACTTCTTCCGCGGGTTGGCCGAGCAGGCCTCCGGCCATCTGGAGGACTTCGGGGAGTAGCGCCGCGCCGCCTTGGCGGCGGTGGCTCGGCCGTCCGGCGGTGGTGGCCGGCGGGGTTTGCCCGGCCGTCCGGCGGCGGGTCCTGTTGCGGGGGGCACCCACCAGCTGCGATCGCCTGACGGCGACGGTCTGGTGGGCTATCCCCCACGCCACCCGCCGAGAAGCCGCTCCGTTCCCAAACGCCCTGGCGCGGCGCGTCGGGGGCCACCTCAGGAGGTTCTAGGCGGCACGAGCGGGACGCCTGGCGCCGAACACGACGAAGTGCCCCCCATTGTGAGGTGTTCGTTGGGTTCGCCGTCGGCGTCCGGCTGCTCGGCGCCGAACACGACGAAGTGCCCCCTATTGCGAGGTGTTCGTTGGGTTCGGCCGTTGCCGCTAGGCGAAGGGGACCGAGGCGGGGGCGCCGTGGCCTAGGAGGTTGCGGTCGTGGAGGAGTTCGGCGATCTGGACCGTGTTCGTGGCGGCGCCCTTGCGGAGGTTGTCGCCGACGACCCACATGTTCAGGGTCCGCTCGTCGCCGGGGTCGCGGCGGATGCGGCCTACGAGGACCTCGTCGCGGCCGGCCGCCTCGGTGGCCATGGGGTAGATCCCGTCGGCGGGGTCGTCGAGGACCAGGACGCCCGGGGCCTCGGCCAGCAGGTCACGGCACTGGGCGACGGAAAGTGGCTGCTTCGTGCGGACGTTGACCGCCTCCGAGTGACCGGTGACAACCGGCACCCGGGCACAGGTTGCCGAGATCGGGAGATCGTGCTCGTCGGTGACGCCGAGGATCTTGCGCGTCTCAGCCATCATCTTGCGCTCTTCGGTCGTGTAGTCGTCGCCGTCGGCGAACCGCTCGACCTGGGGAAGGACGTTGAAGGCAATCGGGTGCGGGTAGACGTCCGCCTTGGGCGTGCCACCGTCGAGGACGGCGCGCGTCTGCTCGCGCAGCTCGGCGATGGCCCGGTTGCCGGTGCCCGACACCGACTGGTAGGTGCAGACCACGATCCGCTCGAGCCCGACGGCGGCGTGCAGCGGCGCGAGGGCCATGACCATCTGCATGGTCGAGCAGTTCGGGTTGGCCACGATCCCGTGGTGGCCGTCGAGCGCGTCGGGGTTGACCTCGGGGATGACAAGCGGCACGTCGTCGTGCATCCGCCAGAAGCTCGTGTTGTCGACGACGATCGCGCCGGCGGCGGCGAACACCGGCGCCCAGCGCTCGCTCACCGAGCCGCCGGCCGAGGCCAGGACGAGGTCCAGCCCGTCGGCCGCCTGCTCGCTTGGGACCTGACAGCGGACCTCGCCGCCGGCGAACGGCACGGGGGAACCCTCCGAGCGCTCGGAGGCGAACGGCACGAGCTCGGCGACCGGAAACTCGCGCTCGGCCAGCAGGCGCAGGATGGTGGAGCCCACCGCGCCGGTGGCGCCCAGGACGCCGACCCGGTACCCGTCCCCGGCCATCAGCCGACGGTGGGGCGGTCGCTGGAGAGGTCGGCCTCGTGGACCGCGCCGGCCTCGAGCCCGAACGTCTGATGCCAGATCTGCACGGCTCTGGGGACATCGGCGGCGTCGATCACGCAGCTGATCTTGATCGGCGACGTCGAGATCATCTCGATGTTGATTCCGGCCGCGCCGAGGGACTGGAAGGCGCGAGCAGCGACGCCCGGGTGGGAACGCATGCCGGCGCCGATGATCGACACCGAGCCCATCTGCTCGTCGGCGTGCACGGCGGCCTTGATGCCGCTGCGCTCGATCGCCTCGCGGGCCAGCGTGAGGTCCGACCGCGGAACGGTGAACGAGAGGTCGGCCCCCTCGGTGGTGGACACCGGCTCGTTCTGGATGATCATGTCGACGTTGACGTTGGTCTCGGCAAGCGCGGAGAACAGGCGGCCGGCCACGCCGGGCTCGTCGCGCAGCCCGGTGAGGGTGATGCGCGACTCCTCGGTGGAGTGGGTGACAGCGGTGACGAGCGGGCGTTCCATGGTGTCCTGTTCGGCGAGCACGAGGGTACCGGGGCCCTCCTCGAAGGAGCTGCGGCAGTGGATCTTCACGCCGTGATTGCGGCCGTACTCGACCGAGCGCATCTGCAGGACCCGCGCGCCCGATGCCGCCATCTCGAGCATCTCCTCGTAGGAGAGCATCGGCAGCTTGCGCGCCTCGGGGACGATCCGCGGGTCGGCGCTGAACACGCCCGACACGTCGGTGTAGATCTCGCAGACCTCGGCGCCCAGCGCGGCCGCCAGGGCAACCGCCGTGGTGTCCGAGCCGCCGCGGCCGAGCGTTGTCACGTCCTTGGTGTCGGTCGAGACGCCCTGGAAGCCCGCGACGAGCACGATCCGGCCCCTGTCGAGGGCGCCGCGGATCCGGTCGGCGCGGACGTCGACGATCTTCGCGCGGGTGTGGCCGGAGTCGGTGACGATCCCTGCCTGCGAGCCCGAGAGGCTGACCGCCTCCATGCCCATGTCGCGGATGGCCATCGCGCACAGCGCGCAGGAGATCCGCTCGCCGGTGGACAGCAGCATGTCCATCTCCCGAGGATCCGGGCGCTCGGAGATCTCGAAGGCCGACGCAACGAGCTCATCGGTCGTCTTGCCGCGGGCCGACAACACGGCAACGACGTCCTGCCCCGCCCTACGGGCAGCGACGATCCGGCCCGCGGCGCGGCGGATCTGCTCGGGACCCGCCACCGAGGTGCCGCCGAACTTCATGACGATGGTGCCGGACCCGGGGGACTCCGGCTCGCGGACGACCTGGGTCTCGGGGAGCGCACTCACGAGTGCCGGAGGATAGTCAGCGTCCGGGCCGGCACCATTCTCAGCACGGGCCCTACCTCTCTTTGTGATATATCTCGGAGATACCGATGGGATCGTCCTCCTCCACCCGCCACGTCATCCTCGGGATGCTGCAGACAGGCCCCAAGAGCGGCTATGACATCAAGCGGCTCGTCGACCACTCGACCCGGTTCTTCTGGGGAGCGAGCTTTGGCCAGATCTACCCGGAGCTCGCCCGACTGGCCGAGCAGGGGCTCATCACCGAGGTCACCGAACCGGAGGCCCAAGCCCCGGAGCTCGACGGCCGGGGCCGTACGGCCTGGGAGCTGACCGAGGCCGGCCACCAGGAGCTCCAGAGCTGGCTGCACGAGCCACCGACGGAGTACCGCCTACGCGACGAGTGGATGCTCAAGCTGTTCTTCTGCGCCGCCGAACCCGCCCGGGCTCACGAGGTTCTCGGCTCCATGGCCCGGGAGCGGACGCGGATGGCCGACGACCTCCGCGAGATCCGGCCCCTCGCCGGAGCCTTGCCCTCCCCGTTTCCCGCAGAGGTCCTCGAGCTCGGTATCGCGGTCCACGCGTTCGTAGCCGACTGGTGCCGCGACCGGGCCCGCGCCCTCGATCCCGATCACCCCCCACCCGACACGGAGCCGGAAAAATGAGCGACGCGCAGCACGACACCCTGACGGCCTCCGCCCCGACCAGCGACGGCCGGTTCTTCCGCGGGCTCGCCACGCTGTCCAGCGGCCGCCCCTGGGCCGTGGTCGCCGTCGCCGTCGCCATCTTCCTCGGTGGGGGCTTTTTGGCCGGCAGCGTCTTCGACGCCCTCGATCCGTTCGGCTTCACGGACGAGTCGACCGAGAGCGTGCAGGCCGAGCGACAGCTCGAGGCAGCCTCCGGGGAGCAGCCCGACTTCCAGGTGCTGCTGACCGTCGCGCTCGACGGGCCCGCCTCCGGCGCGAAGGCACGCCGCCAGGTGGCGGACGTGGCCGGCGAGCTGGCCGACATCGAGGGGGTCGGGACGGTTCGGACCCCGTTTCGCGGTGGTGAAGACAGCCAGATCTCCGAGGACGGCCGCAGCGCGTTCATCGTCGCGCCCTTGACGCGGGAGGCATCCGCCGACGAGATGGCCGAGCGCGTGCCGGAAGCGTTCGCCGATGAGAACGCCGTCAAGGTCGGCGGCTCGGCCGTTGTGTTCCCCGAGGTGGGCAAGCAGGTCGAGAAGGATCTGCAGAAGGCCGAGTTGTACGCGTTTCCCATCATCTTCCTGCTGTCGATCCTGTTCTTCCGCAGCGTCGTGGCCGCGCTGCTGCCGCTGATGGTCGGGGGCCTGGCCATCGTCACGGCGCTGGCGGGGCTGCGCGCGCTGGCCGAGCTGACCGACCTGTCGGTGTTCGCCATCAACCTCATCACGGGCCTGGGACTCGGGCTGGCCATCGACTACAGCCTGTTCATCGTCTCCCGCTACCGGGAGGAGCTCGCCCGCGACGCCGGAGCCGACGAGGCCTTGCGACGGACCCTGGACACCGCTGGGCGGACGGTCGTGTTCAGCGGCATCACCGTGGCCGCCTCGCTGGCGGCGCTGCTGGTGTTCCCGCAGAAGTTCCTGTACTCGATGGGCGTCGGTGGCGCGATGGTCGCCCTGCTGTCGGCGACGATCGCCGTCACGGTGCTGCCGGCGGTCATCCACCTGCTCGGGCCACGGATCAACGCCGGGGCCCCGGGCTTTTTGCAGCGTTCGCGGGAGCGGGTCGCGCTGCCGACGACCGAGGGGCGGTGGTACCGCATGGCGCGCTGGGTGATGGCGCGGCCGATCCCGGTGGTCGCGATCACCGCGGTGGCCCTGCTCGCCGCCGGCTACCCGACGCTCGGACTCGACGTGACCCGGGGGCAGGGTTCGGCCGGAATCCTGCCCGACACCAACAAGGCAGCCCAGGTCGGCCAGCGGCTCGACCGGGAGTTCCCCCGGGCGCAGACCGATCCCGTCATCGTGCAGCTGGACGCCGACCGGAACCAGGCGAGGTCCGACGCGGTCCGGTCGTTGCGGGAGGAGATCGACGCCCTGCCGGGGGTTGCCTCGGCAACGCCGGTGCGCCCGCTCGGCGACGGTGTCGCCCGCCTCGACGCGACCCTCGAGGAGAACTCCGACAGCACGGTTTCCCAGGACGCGGTCCGCGACATCCGCGCGCTGGAGTCCCCGGTCCCGTTGCGCGTCGCCGGCCCGACCGCGCGGTTGATCGACGAGCGGGAGAGCATCGTCGACCATGCGTTGCCGGCCGCCGCCATCGTCATCGTCTCGACCCTGATTGTCCTGTTCTTGATGACGGGGTCGGTGGTGATCCCCATCAAGGCCCTGGTCATGAACGCCCTGACAATCAGCGCCGCCTTCGGGTTTCTCGTCCTCGTGTTCCAGGACGGCAACCTCGAGGGGCTGTTGAACTTCGACAGCCGCGGAGCGATCGACCTCTCGAACCCGATGCTGATCTTCGCCATGGCGTTCGGCCTGTCGACCGACTACGGCGTCTTCTTGTTCACCCGGATCAAGGAGGCCTACGATGCCGGCAACGAGAACAGCGAGGCGGTCGCCATCGGCCTCGAGCGCACCGGGCGGATCGTCACTGCCGCGGCCCTGCTGTTCGCCGTGGCGCTCGGCGCCTTCGTGACCTCGGAGGTCGTGTTCATCAAGGAGGTGGGGCTCGGTGTCGCCTTGGCCGTCCTCATCGACGCCTCGATCGTCCGCGGCCTGCTGGTCCCGTCGCTGATGCGCCTGCTCGGCGACTGGAACTGGTGGGCGCCCAAGCCGCTGCGGGCGCTGCACGAACGGATCGGGCTCACCCACGGGCCCGCCGTCGACGAGTAGGTCCTCTCGTCCACGTCGGGTTTTGCCACGGCGCCGCGCAGGAACACCGCCCCGGGCAGCGAATCTGCCCCCGTACGACCATCTGGACGTCCCCTGCCCGTGGAGGCCTGAAGACATGACCATCGGAATCGCCATCCTGATCGGCGCCATCGGCGCCATCCTCGCCTTCGCGGTGACCGACACCCAGGCCGGACCGCTCGAGGTCCAGACCATCGGGTTCATCCTCATTGCCGCCGCGGTGCTCGGAGTCATCCTCGAGCTGATCCGCGCCAACGTCTGGAGCCGCGGCCACGCCGACGAGGCCGTCGCCCGGGAGCGCGAGCGTGAGGCCGCTGCTCGCGAGCGGGAGCGCGACCGCCCCCGCTGAACCGCCGACCGGGTTCAGCCTGGGCGCGCGCCAAGCGCCCGGCGCCCGGACAGCGCCTTGCCCAGCGTGATCTCGTCGGCGTACTCGAGGTCGGCGCCGACCGGCAGGCCCGAGGCCAGACGGCTGACCGTGACCTCGTCGGCCAGCGCGTCGGAGATGTAGAGCGCCGTCGCCTCGCCGGTCGTCGTCGGGTTGGTCGCCACGACCACCTCCTCCACCACGCCGTCCCTGGCGCGCTGCAGCAGCTCGGCGAGCTTGATGTCGTCGGCCCCGACCCCGTCCAGGGGGGACAGCGACCCGCCGAGCACGTGGTACAGCCCCCGGTATTCATGGGTCCGCTCGATCGACAGCACGTCGGCCGGCTCCTCGACCACGCACAGGATGGAACGGTCGCGACGGTCGTCGGTGCAGATCCGGCAGCGCTCGGACTCGGCGAGGTTGAAGCACTCGACGCACAGCCCGACCTTCTCCTTGACCTCGCGGATCGCGTCGGCCAGGGCGAAGGCCTCGTCGTCGCTCGCGCGCAACAGGTGGAACGACAGCCGCTGCGCCGTCCGCTGGCCCACGCCCGGCAGCCGGGAGAGCTCGGTGACGAGCCGCGTGATCGCCGGGGCGCTCATCGGGTCCGGCTGCTCACATCCCCGGCAGGCCGAGACCGCCCAGGCCGCCCGGGCCACCGCCGAGGCCGCCGGTCACGGCGCCCATCCGCTCGGAGGCGAGCTCCTGCGCGGCGCGGATGCCGTCGTTGACTGCGGCCGTGACGAGGTCCTGCAACGTGTCGACGTCCTCGGGGTCCACGGCCTCGGGGTCGATGGTCACCGTGCGCACGCTGAGGTCCCCGCTGACCACGACCTTGACCACGCCGCCCCCGGCG
Organism: Solirubrobacterales bacterium; assembly: GCA_050999155.1. Lineage (GTDB taxonomy): Bacteria > Actinomycetota > Thermoleophilia > Solirubrobacterales > 70-9 > JBPCPM01. The sequence goes on along the minus strand of JBPCPM010000005.1, from coordinate 6,687 downwards.
CTCCCCTCGACGACCTCGTCGCCGAGCTTGGCCTGCGCCTGCTCCATCTCGGCCTGCATCTGCTGGACCTGCTTGAGCATCTGCTGCATGTTGGGCTGGGGCACGGCTACTCCTCCGGTTCGGTTGCTGGTGGCTCGGAGTCCGGGCTCGCACCCGCCTCCGGCTCGATGATCTCCTGTGCGTCGAAGGTCTCCTTGATCCGCTCGATCAGCTCGTCCTCGTCGACCTCGTCGGCCATGGCCTCCTCGACGGTGTCGAGCGCGGCGTAGACGGGGCGCAGCTGCACGCCGAGCACCGCCTGCAGGGCCTCGGCCAGGTGGGCCTGATTCTCGCGCGTCTCGGCCTTGCGGCGGTTGAAGCGGGCCTGCTCGGGAAAGCCGACGACGAGCTCCCCGTCGGCAAGGGCGACGGGCCGGGCGTCCTGAAACGAGCTGGCCAGCACCATCGAGCCCGTCTCGTGCAGGTGCTCGACGACCGCGGGCCAGAGGTCCTGGGCGCGCTCGATGTCGACGGTCGGTTGCGTGGTCGGCGGGGAGATCGATGTGACGGGGGCAACCGGAGCGGCATCCTGCTCGGTCGCAGGGGCCGCGTCGTCGAGGTCGCCGTGGCCGTTGCCGGCAGCGCGGTCCTGGCCTTTCGGACCGGGGCCCGGGTCTGCCACCGGGGCGACCGAGGGCGCCGGAGGCTCGTGCCGCTCCGGCTCAGGCGGCGGCTCGGGCGGACGGGCGGCCTCCGGACCGAGGGGCGGTTGGTGGGCGGGTGGAGGAGCAGGCGGGTCGGTGCGGCTGGAATCGCCCGCCGGCGCCGCTGGATCGTCGTCGCCCCGGGCGGGCTCGGGCGCCGAGCGGACCGCCGGGGCCCGGGACGGCGGGGTCGGGGCGCTCGGCGGCGCGGGCGCCGGCGGCTGCTGGAGCCCCGCCTCGAGGCGGTCGAGGCGGTCGAGCACGCTGCGCAGCGATGCATCGAGCTGCGGGCGGGCGGCCTTGAGCAGTGCGACCTCGATCATCACGCGGGCGTCGGCTCCCTCGCGAACCTCGCGCAGGGCGACCGACAGCTCATCGATGGCGCGGGTGATGATCGGCGGCGCGATCGCCTCGGCCTGGGCGCGCAGCCGGACGGGGTGCCCGGAGGTGACGGCGAAGCTCTCCGGCAGGGAGCCCGTGGCCCGCTGCACGAGCAGGTGGCGCAGGTGGGCCATCAGGTCCCGGCCGAACTGGGGAAGGTCACGCCCGGAGCGATCGACGGCGTCGACGGCAGCCAGCGCCCGCTCGGGCGACTGCTCGGCCAGGGCCTCCCCGGCTTCGAGGATCACCTCGGCGTCGGCCACGCCGAGGACGGCGAGCACGGCGTCGTAGTCGACGTGGGCGCCGCCGTAGCTGACCAGCTGGTCGAGGGTCCCGAGCGCGTCACGGAAGCTGCCCGCCGCGGCGCGGGCGATCATCGTGCGGGCCGCTTCGTCGAGGTCGATCGTCTCGGCGACGGCCACCCGGGCGAGCACCTCGTTGACCTGCTCGATCGACGGGCGCTGGAAGTCGAACCGCTGGCAGCGGTCGACGATGGTCGGCATGACCTTGTGCGCCTCGGTGGTGGCGAGGATGAAGATCGTGTTCGGCGGTGGCTCCTCCAGCGTCTTGAGGAACGCGTTCCACGCCTCCTTGGTGAGCATGTGCGCCTCGTCGAGGATGTAGAGCTTCGAGCGGGCGACAGCGGGGGCGTAGCCGACGCGCTCGCGCAGGTCGCGGATGTCGTCGACCGAGCGGTTGGAGGCGGCGTCCATCTCGATCACGTCGAGCGAGGTGCCGTCGGCGATCGTGCGGCACGACTCGCACTCGCCGCACACCCCGGCTCCCGGGCGCTCGCGGCAGTTGACCGCGCTCGCCAGGATCTTGGCCATCGAGGTCTTGCCCGTGCCCCGCGAGCCGACGAACAGGTAGGCGTGGTGGACCTGATCGCCGTCGACGGCGTTGCGCAAGGTGCGCACGACATGCTCCTGACCGACGACGTCGTCGAAGGAGCGGGGACGGTGTCGCCGGTACAACGAGGCCACGACAGTCCATTCTAGTGGTGTCCTGCGCCATGCTCCGTCGCCGTGCGGCGGCTCACCGACACCCACCCCGCGCTGCCGGCCGCCCTGGTGGCGCTGATCGCGGCGGCCGCCTGGGGCGTGACCTACGTCAACTACGACACGTTCTACGCCCTCGAGTGGGGCAGGGAGATCGCGGCCGGCTCCCAGCCGGTCTACGACGTCACCCTTGCCCCCACGCCTCACCCGCTCCTGACGGTCGCCGGCCTGGCGGTCAGGCCGCTCGGCGACGCGGGGCCCGGCGCGATCAGCGTCCTGGTGGCGCTGAGCTGGGTCGCGCTGATCGCGGCGACCTACGTGCTGGGCACCCGCCTGTTCGGGCCCTGGGGCGGGGCGATCGCGGCGGTGGCGCTGGCCACGCGCGAGCCGTTGGTGTCCTGGGCGCTGCGGGGGTTCGTCGACATCCCGTTTCTCGCCCTCGTCGTGTCGGCCGCCGCGATCGAGGCGGGCAGGGCCCGGGCCGGGCGGCCGGTGCTGGCCCTTCTGGTCGTTGCCGGCCTGCTGCGCCCCGAGGCGTGGGCGTTGGCGGGGCTGTACGCGCTGTGGTCGTGGCCCGAGATCGCGCGGCGCGAGCGGATCGTCGTCGCCGGGTTCGTGGCGGCCGGGCCGCTCCTCTGGGCGCTGTTCGACCTGCTGGCCGCCGGCGACCCGCTGCACTCGTTCACCGGGACCCGCGACAACGTCGAGACGCTTGAGCGGCCGACCGGTCTCGACGACGTGCCTTTCCGGTTCGCCCGCCTGCTGGGCTTCCTGACCCAGGAGCCCGGGGTGGTCGGCGCGGCCGGGCTCCTGGCGGGCCTGGCGCTCACGGTGCGCTACCGCGACAAGGTCGGTGCCGTCCTCGCCCACCCCGGTCTCGTCCGCGCCGCCGCGCCGGCGGGCCGGGCCGGAGCGGCACCGAGACTCGGACGCCTGCGGCCGCTGGTGCTGGCGCCCGCCGTGGGGACGACACTCCGGGCGGCGGCGTTGCCGGTGGCGATGATCGCCGCGGGCCTCGCCGTGTTCGCCGCCTACGGCCTGGTTGGGCTGCCGCTGATCTCCCGGTACCTCACAGTGCCGGCCGCCGGGCTGCTGGTCCTTTGCGGCGCAACCCTCGTCGGCTGGGGCCGGCTGCCGGCGGGCCGTGCGCGCGAGGCCTGGCGGCTGGCAGCCGCGGCAGGTGGACTGCTGCTGTTGCTGACCACCCCGTTCCAGGCGCAGCGACTGGTCGACCTCCACGGCCGGTCGGTCGACCGCGACAAGATCCAGAACGACCTCGTCGCGCTTGCCCAGCAGCCGGGCGCCTCACGGGCGATCGCGCGGTGTCCCCGGGTGTACGTCCCCAACCACCGCCCCGTGCCGATCCTCGCGTGGGCCTTGGAACGCTCCCCCCGGGAGATCCTCTCGGCCGCCGTGGAGCCGCCGGGTGACGGGGCGTTCGTCGCCCCGCGCGATGAACGGGTCAAGCGCCTTTTTACGTTGGACCGTCGCGACCCGACGCCGCTGGACGCAACGCCCCCGGAGGGCTACCGCGAGGTCGCGGGCAACCGCTCGTGGGTGCTGCTCACCCGGGGGTGCGGGTGAAAAAGTGACCGTGCACCCACCGTCGGACACACACCTGCCGAGCGATCCCGCCGTGGTCGGCTCGGGCCAGGCACTCCTGCGGCGCATGGGCGCTGACGCTTAAGGCTGCTTCCTTCCGGACCTGACCTGGTTCACGGGCGTCCATCGCGCAGGACCTGGCCGTCAACACCGCCCGCGACGCACTGACCTCGAAGGTCCGGCTCTTGGGTGGGAATTCAGCCCCGCTGGAGCGGATTGCGGGTACAGGGCACCGCTAGCGCCCCGCCTAGCACGGTCGCTGGTGATCCTAGCGCCCGCGGCTCCCCCGGGGCACCACAGGGGGCGGCCGGCCGATCAGCCGCGCGCCCGCTTGACGGCCTGCGCCGGCGTGCCCTTCCACGGATCGCCGTGGCCGGTCAGGATCAGCTCGGCGTCGACGGCCGCGAGCACGTCCAGCGAGGCCTCAACATCATCGTTGTCGACGTTGAGCCGCGCGGGCGGGCGCTGAGGTCCCTCCTCGCGGGTCAGCGGGCTCATGGTCAGCAGTGCGTCGCCGGCGATCAGGACGCCGTGATCGGGCAGCTCAAACGAAGTGTGGCCCTCGGTGTGGCCAGGGGTCGCCAGCGGCCTGGGGCGGCCCGGGACGTCGAGCGGCTCGGCGCTGAAGGTCCGGACGTCCTTCACCCAGGTGGGCGTGAGAAAGCCCCGGAGGGTCGCGTGCATGACGAAGCCGAACGACGCGGGACGCCACAGCACCGGCAGCAGCGAGGGCACGAGCGCGAAGGGAGACGCGCCCTTGGCCTCGCCGGCCACCCGCCCGGCCTCGGCGTCGCGGACGTAGACCGGAGCGTCGCAGTGCTCGTGGGCGTCGTGGGCCCCACCCATGTGGTCGGGATGGCCGTGGGTGAGCACGATGGCGCTGACGTCCTTCGGTTCGTGGCCGAGCCCGTGCAGGGCGGCGGAGATCCGTGGCCAGCTTCGCGGCCAACCGGTGTCGAAGAGGGTCAAGCCATCGTCGGTGACGACGAGGTACCAGTTGACGAGGCCATCGGCGAAGCGGTGGACGCCGGGGGCGACCTCGCGCAGTGAGTCGGTCATGCGGACCTCCTGTAGATCGGTTGGTCAGGTGGGGTACCCGCGATCACGCCCGGCAACGCAAGGCGGCGGCCCCGGCCGCGTTCTACTATCTGTGCCCGAGGGCGCGTAGCTCAGCGGGAGAGCGCTCGCTTCACACGCGAGAGGTCGCTGGTTCGAAACCAGCCGCGCCCATCGTGGTGGTCGACGATGCCTTCGACGAGGTTGAAGGCGCCCCAGCCCATCAGGATCAGCCCGATCTGTTGGCGGGTGACGGCGCGGTAGCCGGCGCGAATCGCGCTGGTCACGCTGAAGATCCCGACGGTCGCGGCGATCCAGGTGGAAACGTGGAAGAGGCCGTCCCAGAGCGTGTTCTTCTCGAGTCCGGCGATCGTCGTAGCGGGGTAGTCACCTTGGCTGGTGAGCATGCAGTGCCACTGCAGGAGCTGGTGGAGGACGATTCCGTCGACAAACCCGCCGAAGCCGATCCCGAGTAGGGATCCGCCCTTGTTGAAGCGGCCCTCTTCGCGGTCCAAATCGGTGGGCGTGGGGGTGCCGGCTGTCGCGGCTTCGGAAGACATGGCTGCTCGGTGCCCGGGTGCCGGTCGTCCCTAAACACTTGACTAGATGAGTGAGTAGGCATATGGTGATCGCATCGAGGTTCCGCACCCGCTGCCCGAGCCGTTGGTTGATTTGATCGCCGAGCGCTTTCGGGTGATCGGCGAGCCGATGCGCATCAAGTTGTTGGATCAGCTCCGCGACGGTCCGGCGACGGTGCAGGAGCTGACCGAGGCGACACAGGCCACGCAGCCGAACGTCTCGAAGCATCTGAACGTCTTGCATCAGGCGGGGATCGTCGCTCGTGAGAAGCGCGGGGTTTTCGTCTGTTACGCGATCGCCGACGAGTCGGTCTTCGCGTTGTGTGAGCTGGTGTGCGGCGGGCTTCGCCGCCAGCTCGACGCGCTCGATTCGACGCTGTCGGGCCAGGCTGCGTGAGTCAGTAGTGCAGGGCAGCGACGCGTCCGCGCCGCCCAACTATCGGGAGGTCGAGGTGTCGTTCGTGGATTTCATGCGAGGAACGGGCGGTCGGCTGTTCAGAATTGTTGCGGGGCCGGCGCTGATCGTGGTCGGGTTGGCGGTCGTGGGGGGCGCCGGTGGCGTCGTGATGACAGTGGTCGGGCTGGTACCGATCGCGGCCCGCCTGTTCAATTTCTGCCTGCTCGGACCTGTTCGGCGTGAGCCTTTGGGGCGGCCGCCGGCCGGGCGCGTGACCTCTTGTCTGACGTAGGTCCGATCGGCCGCCTAGGTCGCTGGGCGGCCACCCACGTGCGAGTGGTCGTCGTGGCGTGGCTGGTGCTGGGGATCGGCCTCGGCGCGCTGGCACCGCGTGTCGAGCACGCCCTCTCGGGGGCCGGCTGGGAGGCGAGCGGCTCGGAGTCGGTGCAGGCGCGCGAGCAGATCGACCGCGACTTCGCCGGCGGGGGCTCTTACGCCCTCCAGGCGGTCGTGAGTTCGCCCAGCCGCACGATCGACGACCCCGCTTTCGGTCGCACCTTGGACCGGGTCCAAGCCGTGCTCGAGCGAGACCGGCGCGTCAGCGCGGTGGTCGCTCCGCAGAGGGGCTCCACCGTTTCGCCGGACGGCCGCACGGCGCTGGTGGTCGGCGGCGCCGGGGCGCCGCCGGACGAGATGGTCCGCGCCGCCGACGACCTGAAGAAGCGTTTGAGTGGCGCGGGAGCTGATGACGTGCGCGTTGATCTCTCGGGAGCGTCGGGGATGTGGTCGGACTTCAACGAGGCCAACAAGAGCGCGATGCTCAAGTCCGAGGTCATTTCGTGGCCGGTGACGCTGGGGATCCTGCTGCTCGCTTTCGGGTCGTTGGTCGCGGCGGGCCTGCCTCTGATGCTGACGATCCTCGGCTTGGTCGCGGCCGCTGGAATGCTGTTCCTCGGGGCGCAGGTCTTCGACATCTCGATCTGGGCGATGAA
>JBPCPM010000001.1:0-4898 GCA_050999155.1 Solirubrobacterales bacterium | reverse complement strand
GACCGACGTCGAATCGACGTCCAACTGCGTTAGGAGGAGCCGGGGGCTTCGAGGCCTGCGACGACCCGGGAGACGCGTCGATAATCACCGGCTGCGATCACATCGAGCGGCTTGTCGTCCTCCAGCATCGGGATTGGCTTGCGCATCCACACAGGCAAGTAGCTGGGCTGCATCACCCGCACAAGACGCTCGACTAGCGCCGAGAGTTCCGCCAACCGCTCTGCGTAACTGCCCGAGGGAGAGCGCTCGTCGCGCACCCACGCCCGCACGGTGGTCTCGTCGGCACCGGTGGCCCGAGCTATATCCGAGACCGTCAAGTGGCCGATCTCTCTGATGTGCGCTGCCTCACCAGCAAACGCCGTAGCCATGGCGATCTCCTTTCTCAAAGCAGTGTATCGGCAAACACCCGCGAAACACAAGTCTAATCCCCGACGAGCCGAGCCTCGTAACGGTCCCCACACCGAACCCTTCTTCCTGCCCAATCGACGCGCGGGACACGGTCAAGGGGCCGCTACCCTCGTGAACGAGCGAGCAGGCCAAGGACGTGGCCAGCCCGCTGGCACTCCATCAGCCTCCGTTGTATCTCGGTGGGCCGGCTCGGCGAACCGAGATGACGTGAACAAGGTGGGCTACCGGGTCTGGACGTCGACGACGAAGTCGGCGGCGTCCGGGAGCGAGTAAGGGATCGTCAGCTCGACGATCGGCTCGGTGGGGGCGATCCGTACACGTTCGGTCCAGGGGTAGGTCTCGATAGGACGGAAGGTCCCGGCTCCGCGGGTGTACGTTGCCGCGCCGTGCACGGCGCCCGTGTTGAGGTGGGCGAGCTCGACATTGCCGCCGTGAGCGGCGAGCAAGGCTTTGGTGTCAAGGGTGAGGATGTCGTGCTCTCGCGCGCGGTAGGGAGGAGCACGACGAAGCTTGTCCAAACGCTTCTCGGTCAGCCAGAAGAACACGCGGCTATTGAGCGTGCGGTACCACTCGGCCTCTGACATCCCGACGAGGGTCCGACGCAGGACGGTCACGTTGATCGGCTTGTTGTCGCGAATCCAGGCTATGCCGTGCTGGGGGTGCTCGAGCTTCACGGAGGCGGGCCGGCGCGACGACTCGATCTGCTTCCGGGCGTGACCGGTGATCTCGAAGCGGTCGAGCAGGGCGACGGTCGAAAGGAGGCCGTGGCTTCGAATTGATGGCCACGAGCCGGCCTCGGCCATGTGAAACAGCCGTGGCCAGCGCTCGGCGATGTAGCTCGCGGTGAGGATGTCAGGGCTGCTCACCAGTCGCGCCGGTCGATAATGCCGCGGTACTGCATGAAGCCGGTCGAGATGAGCGACACCCTAGCGCCGGTGACGCGCTCGACCTCATCGACGAACTGGATCGTCTCCTCGGTGAGCTGCTCAAAGCGCCACGCCTGAGCATTCTTGGAACTGAGGTAGTCGGCGAACGTGAGCGCGACGTCGGTGGGCGCATTGAGCAGAGCGGCGCGCCGGAGCAGGTCCCATTCGGGCTCGCCGACGCGGCGCAGCTTGTTGGTCTTTGAAGTGTGTTCCTTCTCGGCCAGGCCCGTAAGGCCGGAACGGCTCTCGATCTCCTCCCACGAGATTTTGCTGGTCATGGGGCCCGAGGCGCCACCCACGCGGATGGGGTAAGTGCGAACGACCATCACGACCTTCCGCACGCATGCGGCAGGAATTCCGGCCCCACCCAGGCACCCGCCCACGTTCGTGTCGCGCGACGTGACGCTCGGGTACGGGCCATGATGCAGCGAGAGACCACTGCCCTGCGTGCCCTCGAGCATGATCCGTTGACCGGCGCTGTAGGCGCGCTCGAGGATCTCGTAGGGGGGCGGATGTAGGGGTGCAGCTCCTTGATGTGCTGGGCCAGGCGGACGTCCTCGCCACGCATGATCCGGCGGGCAGTAGCGCTGCCGGTGCCCGACGCCGTCGAGCCGATACGGCCGGCGAGGTCGGCCTCGGCCTGCCTGTCGCTGTCCTCTATAACCATCACGTGGGGGTCAATTGAAAGCCGTTCGTTGCTGACGTCGCAGCGCGCGATCTCCGAAAGCAGCTCGGGCGGGTAGACGACCGCGCCGGGCCCAAGCACGAGTTGCGCATGTCCGGCCTGGGTGCCCGAAGGCAGGCTGAAGTGGGTGAAGATCTCCCCCGACGCGAGGTAGACCTTATGCGCGGCGTTCGGGCCGCCGACGCGGATTAGCAGGTCGTACTCCGGCGCCAGATGGAAGGCGATGTTCCCCTTGCCCTCCGGGCCGTAGCCCCCGCCCGTGATGACGTCAACGGTTGGGGCGTGCTCCCGGTCGAGCAGGCCGAGCTGAGCAGCGACGCGAACGACCACATCGTCGCGGCCGTCGCGGTCAGTGTCGATGGCGATGTCCGCCATGGGTCCGAGCTCGTTCACCTTGGCTTCGGTGGGGTCGGACATCACTTCGCCGTAGCTGGCGGCCTCCTGGACTTCGGGGCGTGACCTACGCTCTTCATAGCGGGCGGCACATGTCTCCCGCGAGGCGCTGACGTGCACGTGGCGGACCTCGCGGCCGAAGGCGCGGCGCATCCCCTCGAGCTGGCCGGACATCCGCGCGGAGTCGATGATCACAAGTTGCTCGGGTGCGTCGTAGATGCGCCGAGAGAGGCGGTCGGCCACCCAGGCGCCACCGGTAGCCGCGTCGAGCTCGGTTCCGATGCGCTGGAGCGCCTGGCGCGTGGGAGCCTCCCCGGGCGCCAAGCGGGGCATAAGGAGTTCGCGTGTGGAGAACCGGATGCCGTCGAAGCGTGCGGCCAGAGCGCGCGCCAGGCTGCTCTTGCCACCGGCGACCGGGCCCGAAACGACGACGATGCGTCGGCGCGTCATGTGCGCGGTTTCCTGACGGGGGGGCAGTGCCCAGCGAGCATCGGAGGGCGCGAGCGCCTAGAGGAGGCTCAGCTGATCTTCGGCAGGTGCGTCTTCGGGCATCGGCGCATCCGGTAGCACGTACACGGTCACAGGCACGTGCCGGTCGCCGAGTTCCTCGAGCACGAGGTCACGGACGTTCGGCCACCGCGCCCCCCCCCTGCCCCGTGCCGATCGCTGGCATGTGCACCTCGGCGCTACGCTCGCCCGCGATAGTCGCCAGCGATTCAAGGGCCTGGCGCAGCGCGGCGAGGCGGAGCCGTGGTCGCACCCCCGGCGTGTCACCGTAGCCGGCCTGCGCCACCAAACTCGCGATCCACAGCTGGTCATTCACGTGAGCGACATGGACGCCGCCGCGTGTGGCGTTGCCGGCGCGCGCCCACTCGGCGTACTCTTCGCCGGCATCGGGGAAACGTTGCATGAGCGCCACGGCGAAGCCGTGCCCTCCCCAGCTGCGGGCGCGGTCGTTTACGACGTGGGCAATGATCGTGGGGCCGTCGCCGCGCGGCTCGGCCGCGTCGCCGCGAACGTAGCGCAGCCCGGTCTCGCGCAGCTCGGATCCGTCGGTTGGTTCTAGCAAGCCGACGAGACGGGGGAAGGAGTCCCCTGGGTAGGGAGGAACGCCGACAGCCTGCACGTGGAGCTCCTGACCGGCCCACTCCTCGACGCCGTCGTCGGCGAAGCCGACCGCGGTGCAGCGCTGCAGGACCGAGGTGGGCGGCAGCAGTGTGCCGGCCGAGAGGCCAGGGTCCCAGGCGCGGGAGTGGACGAGGTAGTCGACGCGGAAGCCGTCACCTGTCCCGAGGCGTGCAGCGGCGAAGAGGCACGATGAGCGGTCGGTGAGCTTGATCGTGCGGCGCAGCAATGCCTCTGTCGATACGCCGAAGCGCGCGCGCTGATCGAGCAGGTAGGGCAGCGACAGGTTCTCTGTCTCGGCGATTGGGAACGCGCCAGCCGGCATCAGGAACTCGGAGGCGGCGATGTTGCACAGAACCTCGAGCTGCCAGTCATCGCCGCGGCGTTGGGCGGAGTCGCGGTAGCGCACACGCTCCGCGTAGTCGGGGAACAGGAAGTGGCCGATCTCGTGCGCGATGGAGAACCGTACGCGTGCCGGACGGCGCGCCGGGTTGAACTCGATGCGGGGACGGTCGTCAACCGAGACGAGGCGGGCGTCGTCGAGGTCTTGGCGGGCAACGAGCTCGATGCCAAGAGAGTCGGCCAGCTCGAACGGGTCGTAGGGCGGGCCTTTCCAGCCCTTTTCCATCGCGTCGAGCGTAACGCCCCGTGCCTGGCGCTCGATGGCCGCCAGCGGGTCGTCCTGCTCGGTAGAAGAGAGCATCGAAAGCACCGACGGGTTGGTCCAATTGATGTCGCTCACCGGTATCCCCCAATCTCGACGCTACGGGCCTGTAAGGACATTCGGAGAGTTTGGCAGTCGCCTCGGCGGCGGACACCTGGCATTGCCTAGGGGGAGCCCCTCCCCGCTCACCGGGGTGAGGTCGGCACGCATTTACGACCGAGTCATCACCTATCGGGGTCTTCTCCGTGATCACCCGACAGAAAGGTCCTGACGGTCTTCGGAATTCCGCCGGCGTCGAATGCAATCGGCGCGCCGGAACTCTAAAGCAGTCGCAACCCAAGCGCCCTCTTTCGTATGCATAGTGGCCGCCAGCGGCGGGTCCTCAGCCGGGGTCTACCGCCCAGCTCGTCGCCCGCGTTTCGGGAGCGTTCGCAAAATGGAAACCCGCATACAAAGATGGCATGTGCTGGGCCGGGGTTGTTCCCGCAGATGGTTTGAGGGATCGGCGCGGGGCGGGCTGAAGGTGGCCGGTCCTCCGCGTCGGGCGGCATTAGTCAAGGCGCGCGCGGATTGAGGCCGCGCGGCCTGGCCATTCGATGAGGAGGTACCAACGAGCCCATACCCGACCAAGGACGCTGGCTTGCCAGCGTCATCGCCGGACACGTCAACTACTACGGCGTGCCCGACAACAGCCGGG
>JBPCPM010000046.1:0-4623 GCA_050999155.1 Solirubrobacterales bacterium | reverse complement strand
AGCGTTCGTCCGCCCAGTCCGGACCGCCCGACGCGGGCCCCCTCGGCTCCACGCAGCTCGGTGCCGTGGCCCCGCAACAGCTCCATCACCCCGGCCGGAGTGCAGGGCACGAGCCCGGGCTGGACCTGGGTGAGAAGGCCGGCGCTGGAGGTGGTCAGCCCGTCGACGTCCTTCGCCGCGTCGATGCGGTTGACGATCCGCGTCGAGTCGATGTGGCCGGGGAGCGGGAGCTGGACGAGGATCCCGTCCACGGCGTCGTCGGCGTTGAGCCGGTCGACCAGCGCCTCGAGCTCCCGCTGGGAGGTGCCGGCGCCGAGTTCGTGGCCGATCGACTCGATCCCGACCTCGGCGCACGCCTCGTGCTTGCGGCGGACGTAGATCTGTGAGGCCCCGTCGTCGCCGACAAGCACGGTGGCCAGGCCGGGGGCGCGCCCGAGCCGCTCGCGCAGCGCGGCGACCTCGCCGACGAGATCGGCCCTGACGTCCGCGGCGACCGCCTTGCCGTCGATGATCGTGGCGGGACTCACCGCTTCTCGATCGGGGCGTACTCCGCCATCAGCTTGCGCTCGCTGCCGTCGGAGGAAAAGCGCACGACGGCAACGCCGCCGGGCTCGGTGCCGATCACCACGCCGTCGCCGAAGCTGGTGTGGACCACGTCGTCGCCGATCCGCAGGGCGACCGGGTCGTCGACCGGCTGGGGGCCGGGCAGGCTCCCGCCGCCGGCCGACAGTGGCCCCGAGCTGCCGACCCAGCCGCTGCCCGAGCCCCACGACCCTGCGCCACCACGGCGCACGGTGGAGATCCGCTCGGTGAGCGACTCCGGGAGCTCGCCGAGAAACCGCGACGGCACGTTGCGCTCCAGGTTCCCGTAGAGGGCGCGCTGGGAGGCGTGGACCATGCTCAGCGACCGCCGGGAACGGGTGATCCCGACGTAACACAGCCGCCGTTCCTCGTCGACCCCGCCTTCGTCGAGGGAGCGCATGTGGGGGAAGATCCCCTCCTCGCAGCCGATCATGAACACGACGTCGTACTCCAGGCCCTTGGCGTTGTGCAGGGTCATCAGGGTGACCAGCGAGTCGTCGGTGTCCTCCGGGTCGCCTTCGAGCTGGTCGACGTCGGCCACCAGGGCGATCTGCTGCAGGAACTGCGCGGTCGGCGGCGCCTCAGGGTCCAGGGCCGCCTGGGGGTCACGTTCGGCGCCGGCGTCGAACTCGCGGGCCACGCCGACCAGCTCGCCGAGGTTCTCCACGCGTGACTCGGCCGTGACGTCGCCGCGCGCCTCCGCCTCCAGGGCGTCGAGGTAGCCGGACTCCGAGAGCGTCGCCTCCAGCAGCTCGGCGACCGGGCTGGCCTCCACGCGGGCTCGCAGGCCCTCGATGGTCTCCACGAATCGGCCGACCGCCTTGATGGCCGCGGCGCCGAGGCCGGGGACGTCCTCGGGACGGCGGGCGACGTCCCACACCAACTCGCCGATCGTGTTGGCGTGCGAGGTGATCCGGCCCAGGCTGGTCTTGCCGATCCCGCGCCGGGGCGTGTTGACGATCCGCCCGAAGGCCACGGCGTCGGCCGGGTTGACGAGCAGGTTCAGGTAGGCGATCGCGTCCTTGATCTCGGCCCGGTCGTAGAACTTCGTCCCGCCGACCACCTGGTAGGGGACCTGGTTGCGGACCAGCACGTCTTCCAGGACGCGGCTCTGGGAGTTGGTCCGGTAGAAGACCGCGACCTCGTTGCGCGAGGTGCCCTCCTCGCCGACCATCCGGTCGATCTCCCCGGCGACCCACCGCGCCTCCTCGTGCTCGTCGGTGACCTCGACGACCCGGACGAGATCGCCCTCGCCGAGGTCGCTCCACAGCTTCTTGTCCTTGCGCTCGGAGTTGCGGGCCACCACCGCGTGGGCGGCGGAGAGGATGGTCTGGGTCGAGCGGTAGTTCTGCTCGAGCTTGACCACCTCGGCGTCGGGAAAGTCTTCCTCGAAGTCGAGGATGTTGCGGATCTCCGCCCCGCGGAAGCCATAGACCGACTGGTCGTCGTCGCCCACTACCGCCAGGTTGCGCTGCTCGCCTGCGAGCAGCTGCAGGAGGCGGTACTGGGCGTGGTTGGTGTCCTGGTACTCGTCGACGAGGATGTAGCGGAAGGCGCGCTGGTAGCGCTCACGGACCTCGGAGAAGAGCTCCAGCACGTTGACCGTGCGGACGAGCAGGTCGTCGAAGTCCAGGGCATTGGCCTGGTGCAGGCGCTTCTCGTAGAGGCGGTAGACGTCGGCGATGGTCTCTTCGAAGAACGAGCCCTGGCGATCGGCGTAGTCCTGGGCGTCGAGGAGCTTGTTCTTGGCGTCGGAGATCTGCCCCATGACGGCCCGGACCGGGAACCGCTTGGGGTCGACGTCGAGCTCGTCGGAGCAGCGGCGAACCATCCGCCGCGAGTCGTCGGCGTCGTAGATCGTGAAGCTCGAGGTGTAGCCGAGGCGCTCGGCCTCTCGGCGCATGATCCGCGCGCAGGCCGAGTGGAAGGTCGACACCCACATCATCCGGCTGACCCGGCCGACCAGGGCCCCGACCCGGTCGCGCATCTCGTTGGCCGCCTTGTTGGTGAAGGTGATCGCGAGGATGTCGGCCGGCTGGGCCGCGCCGGTGGCCAGCAGGTGGGCGATCCGGTGGGTCAGGACCCGCGTCTTGCCCGATCCGGCGCCGGCCAGGATCAGAAGCGGGCCATCGACGTGGCGGACGGCCTCGCGCTGGGGACCGTTGAGGTCCGCGAGCAGCCGCTCGACCTGCCCGGCGCCCGGCTCGGTCGGTGCGGCGTCAGCAAAGCCGAGCTGGATCTGGGGATCGTCGGCGACGGTCACGGCCTCCGAGAATAGACAGCGCGCCGGGCGGCCCCCGGGCCGGGTGCCGAGCCCAACGAACCGCCCCCCATAGCGAGGGTTTCGCCGGGTTCGAGCCTCCGGACCCGGCTTCCGGCGTCGAACCCAACGAACCGCTCCCCATGACGAGGGTTTCGCCGGGTTCGGCCGCGGCGGTTACCCGCCGGCTGAGCTGCGCCCCTTCTTCGGGCGCAGCGGGCGCACCGTGTCGTCGGCAGGCGGGGCGTCGGTGCCCGCCAGCTCGGCCAGCCCGTGCTCCAGGGCGCTGATGCGGTCGGCCAGGCCGCGGATGGCGTCGGCGACCGGGTCGGGAAGGTGGATCCAGTCGCTGTCGGGGCTCGAGCCGTGGCGGCCTTCCACGCGCACCGTGTGCCCGGGGTTGCCGACGACGGTGGCGTCGTCGGGCACGTCGGTGATCACGACGGTGTTGGCGCCGACCTTGGCCCGGTCACCGACCCGGACCGGGCCGAGGAGCTTGGCGCCCGAGCCGATCGTGACCTCGTCGCCCACCGTCGGGTGGCGCTTGCCCCGCTGCTGACCGGTGCCCCCGAGCGTCACCCCTTGGTAGATGGTCACGCTGTCGCCGATCTCGGCGGTCTCGCCGATCACCACGCCCATCCCGTGGTCGATGAACGGCGCCTGCCCGAGGCGGGCGGCCGGATGGATCTCGATCCCGGTCAGCCGGCGGGTGAATCCCGCGAGCGCTCGTGGAACCACCGGCACCCCGGCGTCCCACAGCTCGTGGGCGACACGGTGCGAGAGCACGGCCTGGACGCCCGGGTAGGTGGTGAGGATCAGACTCGACCCCAGTCCCCGCGCCGCGGGGTCCCGCTCGCGGGCAGCGGTCACGTCGCGGGCGACCTCTCCCGCCATCCGGGCCAGCCGGCCGATCACGGAGCCACCCCGTTCTCTCCGGCGCTCGGCCCGGCCGCGACGCCGGCCGCGCCGCAGCGGCAGTCCGCCCGGGGGCCGCTGCGGACCTCGGTGACGGCCAGGGTGTGCCCGTCGAGGTGCCAGATCCGGTCGGTCAGGGGATCACCGATCCCGGCGATGAGCTTGATCGTCTCCAGCGCCTGGGCCGAGCCGACGATTCCGGCGACGGGGCCGAGGATCCCGGCCTCCCGGCAGCTGGGTGCGGCCGGCGCACCCTGATCGGGCTCGGGAAACAGGCACCGGTAGCACGCTGTTTGGTTCGGGATGACCGTGACGAGCTGGCCCGTGAGGCCCAGGACGCCGGCCTCGACCAGGGGCACGCCGGCCTGCAGGCACGCGTCGTTGACCGCGTAGGTCGTTTCCAGGCTGTCGGTGCAGTCCACGACCACGGTGCGCCCGGCCACGAGGGCGGCGGCGTTGTCGGCGGTGAGGCGGACCGGGTAGGCCTCGGGGAGCACCTCGGCGTTCAGGTTGGTCACCGCGATGCACGCCGCCTCGGCCTTGTTGTAGCCCAGGTCACGCTCGCGGTGCAGCCACTGGCGCTGGAGGTTCGACAGCTCGACCACGTCGTCGTCGACGATGCCGAGGCGACCGACCCCGGCCGCCGCCAGGTACCCGGCGACCGGCGAGCCGAGCGCTCCGGCGCCGACGACCAGCACGTCGGCGGCCCGCAGGCGCGCCTGCTGCTCGGCGCCGAACCCGGGGAGGACGAGCTGCCGGGCGTAGCGCTTCAGCTCGGATTCGCGGAGTTCGGCCATCGCCACGAAGAGTATACCCGCCGCGTGCCGCGGCGGTTCGATATCGGATCCACCCCCCTACCATTAGAT
>JBPCPM010000167.1:0-21371 GCA_050999155.1 Solirubrobacterales bacterium | reverse complement strand
CCCGTGACCTGCTCGCCGGGGTGCCCGCGTGAGCGCGGCCCGCTCCGTGCGCCGCTCGTGGGCCGGGCGCCCCCGGTCGCTGCCGCGGCCCGGCCACCGCCCGGGCCGGTTACGTGCCGTCGCCGCGCCGGCGCTGGTGCTCGCCGGTCTGCTCGCGGTCTGGGAGCTGGCCACCGTCGCCACCGGAGTCGAGCCCGCGATCGTCCCTGCCCCCTCCGACGTGGCGGGCGCCCTGTGGACCGACCGGGCGCTGCTTGCCGCCGACACCTGGGTGACGGCCCAGGAGGTCGTTATCGGCCTCGCCGTCGCGGTGATCGTCGGCGTATCGGTGGCCATCACGCTGCACCTGAGCGCCGGGGCGCGGCGGGCGCTGTTCCCGCTGGTCGTCGGTTCGCAGGCGATCCCGATCGTCGCCATCGCCCCGATCCTCGTCCTGTGGTTCGGCTTCGGGCTCGCGCCGAAGCTGATCGTCATCGGCCTTATCTGCTTCTTTCCGCTGTGCGTGGCGACCATCGACGGCCTGCGCTCTGTCGACCCTGCCCTGGTGGCGATGATGCGCTCGCTCGACGCCGACCGGCTGACCATCCTGCGGCGCGTGGAGATCCCGGCCGCGCTGCCCCATGCCTTCAGCGGCGCCAAGATCGCCGCGACCATCGCGGTGATCGGGGCCGTCTTCGGCGAGTGGGCCGGTGCGGACAGCGGCCTGGGCCAGCTGATCCTGCAGGCCAACCGCCAGCTGCTGACCGCCCGCATGTTCGCCGCCGTCGTGATCCTCGCCCTCCTCGCCGTCGGGCTCTTTGCCCTCGTCGGAGCCTGCCAACGCCACTTCGTCCACTGGAGCGGTCGGGAGACCGCCCGCCGCTGACAGCCAAAGGAGCCAGACCGTGGTCCGAAACACATCCGCCGCCCGCCGCCTCGCGACGCTCGCGACATCGCTGGTCGTCCTGCTGGCGCTGGTCGCGTGCGGGAAGAAGTCCGAGACCGGGCAGCCCACCCAGACGCCGATCTCGGTCGCGCTCGACTGGTTCCCCAACCCCGACCACGTGGGGATCTTCAGCGCGATCGACCGGGGCCGGTTCATGGAGGCCGGGCTCGAGGTCGGGACCACCCCCCCGCCCCCGGCCGACCCGTCGCTGCCGATCAAGCAGGCGGCCCGCGGGCAGGTCGACCTGGCCGTCACCTACGAGCCCGAGGTGTATCTCGCGCGCGAGCAGGGGCTCGATGTCGTCGCGGTCGCGGCGCTCGCCCAGCGTCCGCTGACATCCCTGGTATCCCTGCCGAAGGGCAAGATCCGCAAGCCTTCAGATCTCGAGGGCAAGCGGATCGCCACCGCAGGCATCCCGTACCAGGAGGCCTACCTCAAGAGCATCCTCGCCGAGGCCGACCTGACCCTCGACGACGTGAAGACCGTCAGCGTCGGCGACAGCCTCCAGCCCCCCCTGCTCTCGGGCAAGGTCGACGCCGTCCTTGGGATGTTCTGGAACGTCGAAGGTGTCGAGCTGAAGGAGCGCAAGAAGAAGCCGCGGATCCAGCCGGTCGACGAGCTGGGGGTGCCCGCCTACGACGAGCTGGTGCTCGTCACCAGCCGCAAGCGCCTGGAGGAGGACCCCGAGTCCCTGCGGCTGTTCATCGCGGCGCTGGCCCGCGGCACCGAGGACGCCGAGCGCAACCCCGGACGCGCAGTCAACGCCCTGCTGGACGCCAACCCCGACCTCGACCGCAAGCTCACCCGCGCCGAGGTCGACGCGACGCTTCCCGTCCTCAAGGCTCCCGGCGACAAGCCGTTCGGCCACCTCGACCGCGCCGAGTGGCAGGCCTTCGGCGACTGGATGCGCGACCAGAAACTGATCGCCCAGCCGGCCAACGCCGACGAGGCCCTGTCCACCGACCTGCTGACCAGCGGCCCGGACACCGAGCGCTAGCCCCACCAACCCGCTGCGGGCCGAACCCGACGTTTCGCGTCGCCATGGGGGGTGGTTCGTCGGGTTCGGCTGCGTGGCGGCCCGCGCTCAGGCGAACCCGACGTTTCACGTCGCCATCGGGGGCGTTTCGTCGGGTTCGGCTGCCTGGCGGCCCGCGCTCAGGCGGGGATGCGTCCCGAGGCGTGGCCGATGAGGCAGAACAGGCCGGCCAGACCCCGGTAGGGCTCGTACGGGGCGAAGAACTCCTCGACCTCCTCGACGGTCGCGCGGCGCCCGAGCCGGGCCAGCCGGCCCACGAGCTTGACGTAGGCCAGGTCCCCGGCCGGGAGGCTGTCGGGCTCGCCACGGCCGAGCAGGCCGAGGCACTGGACGGTCCACGGGCCGATCTCGCGCTGCGCCAGCAGGCGGGCGTCGTCGGCCGGATCGGCGAGGTCGATCCGGCCGCGGTGGACCTCGCCCGCCACCCGGACAAGGGCCTGCGCCCGCTTGGGCGCGAGATCGCACGCGGCCAGCGCCGGCGCCGGGAGGGCCGCGATCGCCGCGGCCGACGGACCGTCCCGCAGGACCCCGGCGGCGGTCTGCATACGCGTTCCCCAGCGACCGGTGATCCGGCGCTGGATCGTCGCGGCCCGCGTGGACTCGATCAGCTGCTCGGTGACTGCCCACGCGAAGGCCTCCCACACCGTCGGGTGGCGGCGGGGGCGCCACCAGGGCTGCCGGCGCATGGAAGGGCCGAGCAGCGGATCGGCGCGGAACTGCCGGAACAGGGGCCGGAAGTCCTCGTCGATCCCCACGGCGAAGCGCAGACGGTCGACGGCCCAGGCCAGGCGGTCGGCGTCGGCGCCCGGGACGCCCCGGGCGCCTGCCGGTTCGGCACGAAAGCGCATCTGCCCGCCTACCTTCCAGGCCCGCACGAGGACGGGCGCGCCGTCGGCCGCCAGCAGACGCGAGATGACGCCGGAGCGGACCCGGGTCAACCCGTCGCCGCGACCCCGGGCGGGGATCTTCCAGCTGCACGGAGGCGCGACGTCAAGCTCGACGACGGGCCCACGGGCGGGCATGCGGGGGTGCCGGGCCGACGCGCGAGAAGCTGCGGCCGGGACGGCGGCGGACGGACCAGGCAACCGGCGCGCTAGCGGTCGAGCATGTGGACGTCGATGAGAAACGACCGGCTGCCCGCGACTTTCGCGCCTCTTCGGACCCGGCGCACGCGCCAGGCGGGGCTGCGTGCGGTGGCCCGGCGGGCGACGTGCATGGCGGCGATCGTCGCGGCTCCGGCGGCCAGGCCACCGGCGGCGGCCAGCGCCGTCCCGATGACGTCGCCGCGGGCCTGGTCGAGCTCGCCGGCGTCCCGGGGGACGGGCAGCTCGGCGTCGACGATCTCGATCTCCTGGCCCTGCTCGGCGCTCACAGCGAGCCAGTGTAGTGGTCGGCCGAGCCGCCCCCGGAACCAAGCGGGAACTTGTAGATGCGGTAGCGCTTGACCACCGAGCCCCCCATCCCCTCCATCGCGCGGTTCATGGCGTCGTTGGTCTCGAGGATCCACCCCATCTCCCCGCCCCGGATCAGGTCGTCGTCGCTGGCCGCCGCGTCGCGGTGCTTGACGTACAGGGCGGCGGCGATTCCGAGGTGCTGGTACTCCGGCTTGACCCCGAGCGCGAACACCCGCACCCGCTGCACCCGGCGCCGGTCGCGGAGAAAGCGCGCCCAGCCGAGCGGAAACAGTCGGCCGCCCATCGCCTTCGTCGCCTCGTTGACGTCGGGCAGGCTGAGCGCCGCGCCGAGCACCTCGCCGTCGCGCTCGGCGATGAACGCCCAGTTCGGATCGATGACCGGGCGCAGGGTCTTGGCGTAGAAGCTCGCCTCCTCGCGGTCGATGGGGACGAACGCCCAGTTGTGCGACCACGCCTCGTTGTAGACGTCGATGAACGCCGCGATCTCGGAGTCGAGATCGCGGCGGCGCATCTTGCGGACCGTGACCCCGTGCTCGGAGCTGACCTTCTCGGCCACGGCGTGGATCGCCGGGTGGAACTCGTCACCCTGCTTGAGCCGGCCGAGGTCAAGCTCCCACATGAGCAGGTCAATTGCCTTCGCGCCTCCGGCGCGCCCGAGGAGCTCCCGGTAGTACGGCGGATGCCAGGGCTGCAGGATCATCGGCGGTCGCTCGTAGCCGTCGATCAGCAGGCCGCACTCGTCGTTGGTGGTGAAGTCCATCGGACCGATCATCCGGTCGCGCCCCCGCTCGCGCAGCCACCCGGCGGCGGCGTCGAGCAGGGTGACGGCGACCTCCGGATCGTCGATGGCCTCGAAGAACCCGAACATGCCGTCGGCGCCCCCGTACAGCTCGTCGTAGCGGGGGTCGTGATGGGCGCTGATCCTTCCCACAACCTCGCCGTCACGCCAGGCCAGCAGCAGCTGGACCCCGGCGCGGCGCAGGAACGGGTTGTGGCGCGGGCTGAGGAACTGGCGGCGCTCGAAGCGCAGCGGCGGCACCCACAGCTCGTCGGCGGCCCGCAGCCGGTAGGGAACCTCGATGAAGCGGCGCAGGTCACGGCGCCCGGAGACGGGGCGGACCTCCACCGCGCCGGCGCTGGCGGGCAGGGTGCTCACGCGCGCTGACGCTATCGGAGGCTGTGGGACACTGTCGGCCATGTCCGCGGCATCGCAGCCGACGGCCGCCGGAGCTCCCGAGCCGGTGGACGTGTTCGCCAAGGCCCGCGGCCACGAACGGGCCGAGCAGCTCGCCCTGGCCCGGGAGCACGACCTGCTGCCGTACTTCCGGGTGCTCGAGGGCCAGGCCGGCCCCGTGGTCGAGATGGAGGGTCGCGAGACGGTGATGCTCGGGTCCAACAACTACCTCGGGCTCACGGGTGACCCTCGGGTCAAGCAGGCCGCCGCGGACGCCCTCGAGCGCTACGGCACCGCGCTCACGGGCTCACGCCTGCTCAACGGCACGATCCCACTGCACCTCGATCTCGAGGACGAGATCGCCGCCTGGATGCGAACCGAGCAGGCGCTCGTGTTCACCACCGGCTACCAGGCCAACGCCGGCTGTCTGGGCACGATCCTCGGCCCGGGCGACACGGTGATCGTCGATTCCTGCGACCACGCTTCGATCCTCGACGGCTGCCGCCTCGCCGGCGCGCGGATGCGGCCGTTTCGCCACAACCGCACCGACAAGCTCGAGCGGATGCTCCAGCGCGCCCAGGGTGACGACGGTGGCACGCTGGTCGTCGTCGACGGCGTGTTCTCCATGGAGGGCGATGTCGCTCCGCTGGAGGGGGTGGCCGACCTGTGCGAGCGCTACGGCGCCCGCCTGATGGTCGACGAGGCCCACGGCGTCGGGGTCCTCGGCTCCCGGGGCGCCGGGGCGAGCGAGCTGTTCGGTGTCGAGGACCGGGTCGATCTGCGGATGGGCACCTTCTCCAAGTCGCTCGCCTCGTGCGGCGGGTTCATCGCCGGGCCGGCCGAGGTGATCGACTACCTGCGGTTCTCCTCGCGGGCCTTCGTGTTCACGGCATCCGCCGTGCCCGCCGCCATCGGCTCGGCGCTGGCCGCGGTGCGGATCTGCCGCAGCGAGGGCGCCGAGCTGTTCGCCCGGTTGGCCGACAACGCCCGCTTCCTGCACCGCGGACTCACCGCCTTGGGCCTGCGCCTCGTTCCGCCGGCCACGCTGGCCGATGGCACCGAGGTGTTCACACCGATCGTGCCGGTGATCGTCGGGGACGACATGCGGGCGGTGGCGCTGTGGAAGGCACTCTTCGACGCGGGCGTCTACACCAACGTCGCCCTGCACCCCGCGGTCCCCCCGGCCGGCGCGCTGCTACGAACGAGCCTGATGGCCACCCACGAACAGGCCCACCTCGAGCGTGCGCTGACCCTCTTCGAGGACGTCCTGACCGATTTCCCCGAGTTGACGGAGTGACCATCCCCGGCACGGGGGAGGCAGGCTCGGCGTTGTGGACCATCGGACGCCACGGCGGGAGAAAAACCATGCTCTTAGCGATAAGCACTTTGGTTCCACGTTGCCTTCCCCGCGCTCGTCTCGGTAGGTTGGGACTCGTTCGCTGAGTCGCGGGCCGGAAGCAGTTCACCGGGCACGACCTCGAGCAGGGGAGAGAGCCCCCGGCGCCGCTGTGGCCCGGGGGTGAAAACGACGATGCCGCGTCCCGCTGGGGCGAGGCCACCACCTGGGAGGGTCACACCATGCACGAGGCGACGGAAGCAGCCACGAGCGTCCCGCAGCATTTGAGCGCGCTCGCCAGGGCCAACCGTGTCCGGTTGGCTCGTGCGGAGCTCAAGCGCCGGATTGCCGACGGGAACGTGCAGGCGGCCGCAGTGGTCGAAGACTGCCCCTGGGAGGCCGAGACGATGACCTTCGGAGAGCTGCTGCTGAGCCAGCGCAGCTGGGGGACCAAGCGCAGCCGCAAGCTCGCGCAGGCACTTGCCATCTCCGAGAACAAGAAGCTCGAGGCGCTCACCGCCCGTCAGCGGACGATGGTCGCCGAAGCCCTGCGCGACGGCGGCACACCGGGCGACCCCGGCGCCGGACTCACGACAGGGCCGCTGATGGCCCTCGCCTGAGACGACCGACGGGCCGTCAGGCCCGAAAGCCCCGGACCCGCATCCCCGCGCCCCCCGAGCGCCGGCGAAACAGCGCCCGGAAGCCGGCCGCAGCAGCCGCGAACGCCACGGCCGCGACGGCGATCCGAACCCCGAGAGCGCCCACCCCGGGGATGAGGATCACGAGGCCCGTGAGCACAAGCATCGCGACGGCACCGCTGAGCAGCAGGGTGTGCGACTGGTAGCCGGCCAGGTGTTCGCGGGCGGCCACCTCCAGCCCGCCCAGCGAGCCGAACAGCAAGCCGAGGAACAGGATCGGGGGGCTGGCGGCGAGAAAGCCGATGACCAGCATCGTCAGCCCGCCGAGGACCAGCAGCTCCGAGAGCGGGAACTCACCCCAGGGCGCCAAGGGGCGTTCGTCGCGCGCCGTCCGGCGACGACGCTCGACCGCCTTGTCGGCGGTGGCTGCGCGTGGGCGCCGATCGCTCACCGTATCCCCTTGGGGCCTCCGGGTCTTGCGGGAGCGCCGTTTGCGTGCCCCGCGCTTGCTGCTCATCGATCTTGGTGCGGGACGCGACGGAGCCGCGCCCCTGCGGTCAGGGGCAACCCGAGGAGATCTTGACCCGCCACCAGCCGGCCAGCATCCCGACGAGTCCCCAGCGGGGAGTGACGTGCCAGTGCCGGCACCCCTGCTCCCCGATGTCCTCGTTGGACACCTGATACCACGTGTGCTCGGCCGGATCGGCCATGATGTCCTCGAGCAGGGCGCGGCCCCGCTCCTCGACCTTGCCGCGTCGATCGAGCTCGGTCCGGACCGTGGCCAGCCGGTCGACCAGCGCGTCGCGGATCTGCTCGAGCTCGCCGGCGGCCAAGATCCGGGGGCCCCACATCGGACGGTCGATCGTCCACTCGATTCCGTGGCGCGGGAAGGCGGAGGCCATCAAGGCGGAAAGCTCACGCTCCATCATCGCGATCTGGCGACGGAGCTCGCGGCGGATGAGCCGGTCGTCGGTGACGCTGATCGCGGCGTCGAGCCGTTCGACGGCAAGGCGGGGGTCCAAGGAGGACGGCTGTGCGCTGAACTCCGCGTCCGGCTGGTCTAGCAACTCTCCTGCCATGGGGACTCCTCCACCGTTGGGCTGCGACCAGTCTAGCTGGCCGTTTTTCAAACTACGAATCCGAACTGCTTCCAGCGAGTTCGGCCACCTGCCACAGGGCCTCGTCGACCGCGATGTCGGGGACGCCGCCGACCTGGACGGCGTAGACGACGATCTCCCGGGTCTTGCGCGCGATCGCGTGGCCGCGCCGTGCCTCGGCGAACAACTCGGACACCGGGCCGGCCTCGTCGGCGACGACCATCGTCCCCGTCGCGAGGTGGGCACCACCCAGCCGCTCACCGGCCCGGGAAAGCCGCAGGCCCAGCTCGCCCTGGGTCCTCGCTCCGTCGACAACCCGCACCGGAACGCCGGTCTCGATCACCGCGATCGTGACGGCATCGGCGATCACGTTGCGCGAGCGGAAGTGGCCGTCGTGCAGGCGCTGCATCGCGACCTGCTCGGCCGGCGGAAGCTGCTTGTCAGGGTCGATGCCGATGTGACGGAAGAACACCCGGTAGGCGGCCGGGATCGGGCGTTGGCGCAGGTGGACGACCTGGGCGCCGCTGATCCGGCTGGAGAGATGCCGCAGGACCTCTCGCACCCCCGGCGGCGAGCGTCTGGGCCGGGCGGCGATCCGCAGCTGCCGGAGCCCGAGCCGCGGGAACTCCTCGGCCAGCTCGGGGCCGATCGTGCCCGGTCGCGGCTCGTGTTCGACCCGGCTCACCGCTGGGCCCGCTCCTGGCTGCGTGCCGCGGAGAGCAGCCTCTTGACGTCGCGGTCGAGGTCGCGGACGGCCTCCTGTCCAATCCGTGCGTCGAAGACGATGCCTCCTGGCAGCGCGTACAGCAACGTCGGGCACAGCCCGACCCCGTAGAGGCCGCCCACGGCGCCGTCGGCGTCATGGCCCACCGGCATCGTCCAGCCCCGCTCGCCGACGATGCGCTCGACCTCGGCCCGCTCGTCGCGGGTATTGAGGCTCAGCACGTTGAGCTCGCGGCCATACCGGTCCTCGGTCGCCTGCACCCGGTCCTGGACGGTGGCGCAATCGGTCCCCTTGGAAAACCAGAACGAGATCAACAGCGGCTTGTCGAACAGGTCGCACACCCGGATCACCGACGGGCCGTTCACCTTGCACGCCGGCGTCCGGCGCTCGTCGCAGGGAAGCTCGCCCGACGCGCAATCGTCCTGGGCGACATTTGCGTCTCCGGTCAGCGAGCCGG
Source organism: Solirubrobacterales bacterium (assembly GCA_050999155.1). Classification (GTDB taxonomy): domain Bacteria; phylum Actinomycetota; class Thermoleophilia; order Solirubrobacterales; family 70-9; genus JBPCPM01. The sequence goes on along the minus strand of JBPCPM010000167.1, from coordinate 12,569 downwards.
GAATGGCCGGGACGGCGAACTCCGAGAGCGGCTCGCCGGCGCTGCCGCGCACCCCGAGGCTCCCCGAGGAACTGTTCCGGGAGGCGACGACGGCCGCGATGACGACGAGGCCGACGAACAGGGCGGCCACCCAGAAGGAGTACCGGCGGGCCATCCCCGCCCCGGGGCGCCCCGATCCGCCGCCCGTGCCCCGCCCGGACCGCGGCCCGGCGCCGGCGGGCTCATCGTCATCCCAGCCCAGTGGACCCTGCGGGGTGGGATCCCGGTCGGCCACCGTGGCTCAGCGCCGGGCCAGCCGCGCCGGAAGCAGCGACCGCGGACGCGGCATGCGCGGCCGGCGGATCGCGGACAGGCGACCGGCGAGGCGGTCGGCCTGGGCGCTCTCCGACCACACCAGCGCCGCCGGCAGCACAGCGACCACCCCGACCAGCGCCACCCCGAGGTCGACGACGGTGGCAAAGCCGAAGTCCCGCAGCATCCGGATGTCGCTGACCATCAGCACGGCGAACCCGATCAGCGTGGTCAGCGCGGAGGCGGCCACCGCCGTGCCGGTGCGCTGGTAGGTCGTGCGCAGCGCCTGCCCGATCGACTGGCCGGCCTCCCTCTCGGCCAGGTACCGGGCCGAGAGGATGACGCTGAACTCCGTCGTGATGGCGAGGATCAGCGCCCCCAGCGTGGCCGACAGCGGGTTCAGCGAGACCTCCATCGACGCCAGCACCAGCGCCGACCATCCGGTCGCGAGCACCACCGGCACCAGCGGCACGAGCGTGCGTCGCGCGTCCCGCGTGATGGCGAAAAGCACCGCGGCGATGGCCAGCAGGCCGAGCGCGGTGAGCCAGTACCGCGAGCGCCCGATTGCCTGGTTGGCCTCGGCGATCAGCGCCGGGAGGCCGGCCACCTCGGCCTGCACCCCGGACGGGGGCGGGGTCTTGTCGAGCTGATCGCGGATCGAATCGACGATCTTCTGCTGGCGGTCCAGCGGGCCCACCCGGACACCGAAGGCCATGCTGGCCGTCTGGCGGTCCTCGGTGATCATGGCCTGGCTGAAGTAGCGCGGGACGGCGTCGAGCAGCGAGTCGATTCGCGACTGGCTCGGCTCACCCGAGCGAAACAGATCCGGAAGGGCGATCGCCGGGCACAGGCGGGCGGCATCGCAGCTCGCGTCCTCGCCGGCGTATCCGTTGCGCGCCAGGATGTCCTGCGAGAAGCCGCTCATCCAGGTGATGACCTCCGGCCGCGCCACCGACTGCCCGCCGTCGGACCTGACGGTGATGTCGACCTCTCCCGCGACCCCGCTGGCGTCCTGGAGCAGCTGCAGGTCGGAGATCGCCGCGATGTCCTGCGGAACCAGTTCGCGGACGTCGGAGACGACATCTGAGCGGACGCTCGCCCCCCACCCGATCGCGGCCAGCAGCGCCCCGACGACCAGCACCCGCCCCGGCTGCACGATGGTCACCGCCAGGGTCGCCCGCCCGACCTCCCGCAGGCGCACGCCGGCCGCCGCACGGCGACGACGTGCCGAACGCCGGATGCGGCTTGCCGCCGAGCGCACGGACGGCGGGATCGCGGGCCGCCGTGGCCGTATCCGGCCAGACAGGCGCTGCGGTATCCGTGGCCGCGGCAGCTGCCGGACGCGGACGAATCGGCGCACGCGAGGCTCCGCCTGCCCGGCGGCCTGATTGCCGCGCCGTCGGCGGCGCGGCAAGCGGGGGCGTAGCAGGCGCCCACGGCCGTCTACGCGCCCGCCGGTCTCCGGAACCTGGGCGGCCCAGGCGAGCGCGGCCATGCCGGCGGTCATGGCGATCGCGAACGCTCCGGCCACCCCGATGGCCAGCAACAGCCCGAAGCCGCGAACCATCGGCACGGGCGACAGCACGAGCGCGGCGAACCCGGCGAGCGTCGCGGCCATGGCGGTGAGCAGCACGGGGCCGGAGGCCGACGCGGCGCGCACCACGGCCGGGATCGGCTCCCCGCCGCCTTCGAGCTCCTCGCGGACCCGTGATTGCATCTGGATGGCGTAGTCGACGCTGAGGCCCACGAGCACCGGCAGGACGCCGATCGTGGCGAGGGTCAGGCTGGCTCCGATCGCGCCCAGCACGCCGAACAGCAGCCCCGAGGCGATCAGCGCGATCCCGAGCGGCAGCAACCGCAGCGGCGGGCGGACCACCACCATCAGGGCGATCGCCATCGCCGCGAGCACCGCGGCCAACAGCACCAGGACGGCCGTGAGCAGCGTCTGCGCCACGGCGTCGATGACGACGGGCAGGCCGCTGACCACGAAATCACCCGATCGCAGGGTGTAGTCGGGATCCGCGGTGGCCTGGCGGATCAGCTCGATCGCCCGCTCGCGGTCGGAGGAGGACAGGTCGGGCTTGAGCCGGACCGAGATCAGCGCCGCGCTGGAACTCGGGAACAGGTAGCTCAACCGCTCCTTCGGGGTCCCGGCGGGCTTGGTCGAATCGAAGACGAGGCGACTGACGAAGTTCGGGTCGTCGATGCGGATGTTCTGCGTGATCCCGAAGCGCAGGCCGGTGTCGATCAGACGCTTGGCGAGATCTCCGGCCACGGCCTCGGCGGCGTCCTGGCCCGCCTGCACCTGCTCGGCCTTGGACCCACCCTCACGCTTGATCGCCTCCTGGGCCGCGCTGTCGGCCCGCTTGGCCCGCTCGATGGTCTGCTCGCGCTGCGAGCCGAGCTGCTCGGCCACGCGGTTGGCGGCCTCGTTGACGAAGGTCCCGGGGCCGTAGACCACGCGAACCGGGTCCAGGGCGGCGATCTCCTCGCAGGGGCCGGGAGCCGGCTGGGCCCCGGCGGGCACCCGGCCCGACAGGCAGCCCTCAAGGGCCAGGACCCGGCCGAGGTCGGAGCTGAACATCAGCTGCTGCAGATCGGCTCGGGCGAGGACCAGGACGGCGTCGTCGCCGAAGCGGTCCCGGTAGCGCTCGGTGGCGACCGCGGCGTCCGAATCGCCATCGACGAACGTGTCCGTGTCGACGGTGGGCTCGAGCCGCAGCACGGCGAGCACCGCGCCGATCGCCGCCAGGACCGTCAGCGAGACGAGAAGCGGGCGGGCATGGCCCACCGACCACCGCGCGGCCGCGGCGCACAGTTCGGCAACCCTGGTCACTGCTCACACATTAGGGAGGCCACCCCACCGGCAGGCCGGGTGGTTTCGGGGAGCTCGGCGCCGCGCGCCGAGCTCAGTTCATTCCCAGCGGGCCTTCGGTCTCGGCCCCGAGGAACTGGCGCACGAACTCGTTGTCGGAGTCGAACAGCTCCTCGGACGGGCCGGCGTCCACGATCTTGCCGCGCCACAGCACCGCGATGAAGTCGGCGATGCGCCGGGCGGTACCGAGGTCGTGGCTGATCACGAAGTAGCAGCCGCCGTTCTCGGCGTGGATCTCGCGGATGAGCTCGCACAGCAGCGAGGTCCGGACCGGATCCAGCCCCGAGTCGGGCTCGTCGAAGATGAGGATGGCCGGGTCGAGCACCAGCGCCCGGGCGAACCCGGCGCGCTTGCGCATGCCGCCCGACAGCTCGTTCGGCATCTTCTCGAACGCCTCGCCCAGCCCGACCTCGTTGAGGCGGGTCGAGCAGATGTCCATGATCTCGTCCTCGCCCTTGTCGGTGTGCTGTCGCAGGGGGAAGGCGACGTTGTCGATGATGTTCATCGAGCCGAACAGCGCGCCGTCCTGGAACAGCAGGCCGAACTTCTTGCGCATCTCGAACAGCTCGTCGTCGGACATGTTGGGGACCGACTCGCCGTGGACGAGGATGTCGCCGGAGTCCGGGTACATCAGGCCGACGATGTGCTGGATGAGCACGCTCTTGCCGGTGCCCGACGGTCCGAGCACCATCGAGATCTGCTGATCGGGGACGCCGAGGCTCAGCTCGTTGAGGATCCGCAGGCGCCCGAACTGCTTGGTGCAGTCGATGATCTCCATGGCGTCCTCTTCGCCATGGCCCATGACCTGGGGCTCGTGGTAGTTGTAGGGATCCTGGTTCCCCGACTCCACGCCAGGAAGGGTGAAGTGGTCGTGGAGCTTGTCGCCCTCGGCCGATACCCAGTCGCCCTCCTGCTCCTTGGCACCCTGACCGTCGCCGTCGTTGGCCTCGGCGTCGTCGGTCGCCTGGTCTTCTTCTTCGGTTGTCGTCTCGTCGTCGGCCACGTCGCCCTCTCCTTGCTCCTGGTCCCCGGATCGAGTTCCAAGACTAGTCGGTCCCCCCAGCCGGTGCCAGGGGCAACCGACACCCGGTCGATGCAGCGGAGAACTCTTCTCAGGCCTTTGCTCGAATGTCGCCGGGAAGAGGCCTGGTCGGTGCGTCGGGGGCCCCGTGGTATGGTGCCCGCGGTTTTGGGGGAGAACGGGGCCACACCACCAGCAGTGCGAGGGATCGCCATCTCGGTCCTGGGGCTTTGTGCCGCCGTCGTACTGGCGGCCTGCGGCAGCTCGCCGCCCCAGGACAACGACAACGTCGGCGGGGAATTTCCCGTCCGCGTGACCACGTCGGAGTTCCCCACACGCCAGCGCCTGGCCCGCGACGAGGAACTCACCCTCGCCGTCAAGAACACCGGCGACCGTGCAATCAACGCCCTGTCGATCACGATCGAGGTCGAGCAGGACGGCAAGGCGCTCGACTCGTTCAGCATCCGCGACGACCAGCGAGCCCTGGCCGACCCGACCAAGCCCGTGTGGATCCTCGAGGACGGCTACCCCCGCGTCGGCGGCGACAACGAGGTCGAGGGCGCCGGTGCCGACTCGGCCAAGACCAATACCTTCATCTTCGGCGAGCTCCAGGCCGGCGAGGAGATCGAAGCCGTGTGGCGGGTCGTGCCGGTCCGGGCCGGGACGTACGTCGTCAACTACGAGATCGCGCCTGATCCCGAAGGCACCGGCCGCGCGGTCGACGAGAGCGGCGAGATCGCTCGCGGCTCCTTCCAGCCGACGATCTCCGGCGAGGTGGGTCGCACCAGCGTGGACGACCAGGGCAACATCGTCGAAGACAACCGGGGATCACAGGAAGACCGGTAGGAGGCCGGAGCCGAGCGCTCCGTTTCGAGGCCGGCAGTGTTGTCGGATCCGATGGGCCACGCGCTGACAGGATCCTTCCGGCCGGTCGCCACCGCGATCGTCGTTGCCGGACTCGCGCTGCTCGCCACCGCCGCCATCGCCGGCGCCCAACGCAGCGACGACGGGCAGGCCGGCGCATCGCAGCTGGGCTCGGACACACTGGCGTTGTCGGCGCTGGGGTCGTTCTCGGACCCCACCTACGTCGCGCAACCCGAAGGAGAGCGCCGCCACCTGTACGTCGTCGAACAGTCGGGCCGGATCCTGGTCATCCGGGCCGGCAAGAAGCTCACCCGGCCGTTCCTCGACATCCGCAAGCGCGTCGGCTCAGGCGGGGAGCGAGGGATGTTCTCCGTGGCGTTCGCGCCCGACTACGAGCGCTCCCGGAAGTTCTACGTCAACTACACCGACAACCGCGGCGACACCCGGATCGTCGAGTACCGCCGCTCGAAGCGGTCGGCCTCACGGGCCAACCACTCGACCGCCCGGACGATCATCCGCATCCGCCAGCCTGCCTCCAACCACAACGGTGGACAGCTGGCGTTCGGCTCCGATGACCTGCTCTACATCGGGATGGGCGACGGTGGCGGAGGGGGCGACGAGTTCAACAACGCCCAGGACCGCGGGTCGCTGCTCGGCAAGATGCTGCGGATCGACCCGAGCCGCAACAGCCGCGGGCGGCGGTACCGGATCCCTCGCAGCAACCCGTACGTCGGGCGCTCGGGACGCGATGAGATCTGGGCGTCGGGCCTGCGCAACCCGTACCGCTTCAGCTTCGACCGCGGCAACACGCGGCGGCTGTTCATCGGCGACGTCGGCCAGGGCGAACAGGAGGAGATCGACTACGTCACCCGCCGTACGGGCAACGGGGCGAACTTCGGGTGGGCGGCCTACGAAGGGCCGGACCGGTTCCGCCGCGATGTCTCGGTACGTCGGCACACAAAGCCGGTCTTCAGCTACTCGCACAGTGCCGGCGGCTGCTCGGTGACCGGTGGGTACGTGGTGCGCGACGAGGCGCTGCCCACCCTCGAGGGCCGCTACCTCTACGGCGACTTCTGCCAGGGGGAGCTGCGCAGCCTGCGCCCGAAACTCGGTGGCGCGACCGGAGACCGCTCGGAAGGCATCACCGTGCCTCAGCTGCGCTCGTTCGGCGAGGACAGCAGCGGCCGGATCCACGTCGTGGCCGGCGACGTCGTGTACCGGCTGCGCGCTCGCTGACCTCCGAGGGCGCCCGGAGCACTACGCTGGCCCGTGTGGCAGCTCCCTCCCGCAGGCTCCGGCGATTCACTCCCGATCTCGGCACCGGGCTGGCGGCCGTGGGGGTGGCGGAATCGGCCGCCAACCTCAGGGGAGGCTCCGTGGTCGACCGCCTGGGCGCCCACGCCGTCGCCGTCACCCCGCTGCCCCTCGTCGAGGAGACCGTCAAGCGTCTCGGGGTGAGCGACAAGCCGCTCCTGCGAGCCACCGTCGCCGGGCAGCTCGCCCTGGCCGTCGGCGCGCTCGTGCCGGGTCGTCGCTCGGCCGCGGCCCAGGCGGTCCTGGCGGGCGCCGGGATCGCGGCGGCCATGCTCGGCCGGCGCCGGCTCGACGCGATCGAGGACGCCTGCCGAGCCCCGTTCGCCCTGCCGGACATCGCCGACCCACTGGGCAGGGTCGCCGACGGAGCGGAGTCCTGGCCGGGCGCCGAGCCCCTGTTCACCGAGCCCGGGCGCTTCTACCGGACCGACATCAACCTCCGGCCGCCCGCCATCGACGCCGCCCGGTGGACGCTGACGATCCAGATGCCCGCTGCGGCGGCGACGGTCTCGCTGGACGATCTCCTGCGGCTGGAGCTGCGCGAACGCGACGCCGCCCTGGTCTGCGTCCACAACCGTCCCGGCTGGGACCGGCTGGGCCAGCAGCGCTGGACGGGAGCCCCGATCGCCGACGTCCTGGGCCTCGCCGGGGCGGTGCCCGACGATCCCGAGCCCTACGACCTGGTCACGGGCGCCGTCGACGGCTACACCCAGGTGCTCCCGCTCGCGACTGCCCTGTCAGAGCGCACGTGGGTGATCGTGGGCATGGCCGGCGAGGCGCTTCCGCGCGAGCACGGCTATCCGGCTCGGGTGATGACACCAGGGCTCGTCGGCCAGTACAACGGCGTCAAGTGGCTCACGGAGCTACGGCTGGTCCCGCGCGGGGCCGAGGACGCATGGTGGGTCCGGCGGCCCAGCTGGGTGGGCGAGCCCGGGTGGCCACGCGAACTCGTGCGCGTAAAGCCGATGGCCCGGATCGACAGCCCGGCGAACACGGGAATGCCGCCGCGGTTTCCTCCCGCCCCGTCCAGCCTCGCCTCCGGATCGGTCCCGGTGGGCGGGACGGCGTGGGCGCCACCGCACGGCGTGGACGCGGTGGAGATCCGCGTCGACCGGGGGCCGTGGCAGCAGTGCGAGCTGGCCCGGCCGATCAACGGGGACTCGTGGCGGCGCTGGCGCACGAGCGTCGAGCTCGCTCCCGGCCTCCGGAAGCTGGAAGCCCGCTGCACGGGAGCCGACGGCACCGTCCAGGCCGGCTCGCCCGCCGACCCGTTCCCCCACGGTGTCGGCGCCTACCATCAAGTCACGGTCCACGCTTTCTAGCTCGATCGCAAGCCGCGCATGTCCCACTCCTCGAACCTCGGCGAACCCCGGTCGGTCGACACCCCCGCGGGAACGATCGCCTACCGCGAACGGGGAAACGGCGATCCGATCGTCTTCCTGCACGGCGTGCTCGTCAACGGCGACCTGTGGCGCGACGTGGTGCCGGCGCTGGCAGACCGCTACCGCTGCATCACCCCCGACTGGCCCTTCGGCGCGCACGTCGACCCCCTGGGAGATGGGTTCGATCCGTCCTTGCCCGGCCTCGCCGAGCTCGTCGACCAGACCCTGGCCGCGCTCGACCTCGATCGGGTCACGCTGGTGGCCAACGACACCGGCGGAGCGATCGCCCAGCAGCTCGTGGGTTCCTCGCCCGGGCGCATCGCCAGGCTGGTGCTGACGCCGTGCGACAGCTTCGACCGCTTCTTCCCGCCCCAGTTTCGGCCCTTGCAGGAGGTCGCACGGTCGACGGCCCTCATCTGGGTTGCGGCCAACGCGCTGCGAGTCCGCGCGCTCGAACGCCTTCCGATCGGCTTCGGCCAGCTGACCTCCGAGCCCCTGGACCGGGAGCTTGTCGAGTCGTTCACCGAGCCGATGCGCTCCGATTCCGCAGTGCGGCGAGATGCGGCACGGATCCTCCGGGCGGTGGACCGCCGCTACACCGAGGCCGCCGCCGAGCGCCTGCGCGGCTACGACCGGCCCGTGCTGCTGGCCTGGGGGGACGACGACGCGATCTTCCCCCTCGAACACGCTCACCGCCTGGCGGGCCTGTTCCCCGACGCCCGGCTCACGATCATCCCCGGAGCCCGCGCGTTCGTCCCGCTCGACGCACCCCAGGAGCTCGCTGACGCGATCGGCGCGTTCCTCGACGACCTTTAGGGCCCGGCGACACCCTCGCCCGCACCGCCGACCGGCCCCGGTAGCGTTCGCGCGGTGAGCATCCCCACCCCCTCGACCGAGTCGGTGCGCGCCCGCGTCGACGCCCTGTCCTGGTACCACACGCTCGAGCTCGCGCCCGGCGTCGAGACGCCCGGCATGTTCGACCTGCGGCCGTTCGTCGATCGCTACGAGCTTCCCGCCGACCTCACCGGGATGCGGGCGCTGGATGTGGGCACGTTCGATGGCTTCTGGGCCTTCGAGCTCGAGCGCCGGGGCGCCGAGGTCACCGCGCTCGACGTCGAGACCTCGGCCGACTACGACTGGCCGCCACGGCTGCGTCCCACCACGCCCGAGCCGCGGGGGGAGACCTTCCGCCTCGGCCACGAGATCCTCGGCAGCCGGGCCGAGCGGGTGGGCATGCCGGTCTACGAGGCGACCCCAGAGCGGCTCGGGACGTTCGACCTCGTGTTCTGCGGCTCGATCCTCATCCATCTGCGCGACCCGATGCTGGCCCTGGAGCGCCTGGCCGCGCTGTGCCGAGGGCGCCTGGTGCTGTGCGAGGAGTACAGCCGGCGCCTCGAGTGGCTCCCCGTCGCCGGGGCCGAGTTCCGCGGCGAATCGCCGTGGATGACCTGGTGGCGTCCCTCGACGCGTACCTGGCGGTCGATGATCCGGTGCGCCGGGTTCGAGGACGTTGATCGGCGCCGGCGGTTCTCGATGCGCTTCACCGGGCAGCGTTCGGGCGTTCCCCACGTCGTCTTCCACGCGCGGGGGTCTGCCGGGTGAGCCGGCTGTCCCCGGCCCGGGTGCACCGGGAGCTGTCGCACCGTCTGGTCTACCGCTGGGGGCCGCGCCTTGCCTCGGAGCTGCGGCGCCGCTGGCTGCTCGCAACCCACCCGCATGCCCACATCGAGTTCCGGGGGTCCGTGCACCTGGGGCCGGGGTTCAGCCTGCACATCCCCGACGGCGGCTCGTTCATCGTCGGGCACGGAGTCGAGTTCCGCCGGGGCTTCCGGGCAGAGATCGCCGGCGACGGGCGGATCGAGATCGGCGACCTCACGACGTTTACCTACGACACGCTGATCCAGTGCTCGACGCAGATCACCATCGGCAAGCGCTGCGCGATCGGCCAGGCGGTGCTCCTCGTTGACGGAAACCACCGCTTCCGAGACCCCGATCGACCCTTCCTGGACCAGGGGTACGACTTCCGGCCGATCCGCGTCGGTGACGACGCCGCCATCACCTCGAAGGCCACGGTCGTGGCCGACGTCGGCGACCACGCATGGGTCGCGGCCAACGCGGTCGTCACCAGGGATGTCCCCCCCTTCACCCTCGTGGGGGGCGTCCCGGCACGCGTCATCGAGTACTTCGGCCCCCCCGGTCAGGAACCGCCGGGCTTCGAGGCCTCGTCGAACGCCTCCACGTAGGGCCCGGCGAGGCGGCGCTCGAACACCGCCGCGGCGCTGGCCCACACGCGCGGGCCCAGCCACGGCGTGGCCTCGGGGACCAGGTGGGCCAGGCGCGCCCCGCGCCCGTGGGGAGCCGGGCGCGCCAGCGCGGCGCGGAAACGGTCGTAGAGCTGGGCCTCGAGCTCGGGATGGGTCTCGACAAGCCGCCGTTCGCCCCGCGCCACCAGCCGCATCCGCTCCAGGTAAGCGTCGACATCGACCTGATGGAGATGCTCAGCGAAGGCCCGCGGCTCGTAGCGCAGACGCAGGCCACGGTGGCTCAGGCGCCAGCCCAGCTCGATGTCCTCCCACAGGTAGGGGAAGCGGACCTCGTCGAAGCCGCCGCTGTCGGCCAGCAGCACGCGCTTGAGCGAGAGGTTGGCCGTCGTGAACTTCCCGATATCGGCCTCGGGACCGGTGATCGCGCCGTAGTCGAACTGGATGCCTTGCTCGAGCCAGCGCATGAAGGGCGTCACCCGCAGCTCCCGGGCCCAGGTCACGAGGCCGAGGACCGCCACCTCGGTCTCGGGGTGCGCGGCGTGGGCCTCGACGTGGCGGCGCAGCAGGCCCGGCCCGGCAAGCACGTCGTCGTCGACAAACAGGACCAGCGGGGCCGTGGCTTCCCGCCAGCCGGCGTTCCGAGCGGCCGAGGCGCCGGGCCGTGTCGCCTCGAGCAGCCGCCAGCTCATCGCGGGGCTGTCGGCCGGCATCCGCGCGATGGCCTCGCCGACGTGCTCGCCGTCGGCGGCCGCGTCGCGCACGATCAGCAGCTCGAAGGGTGGCGCATCGGCCTGGGCCAGCAGGCGCTCGACGGCGCGAAGCAGCGACGTCCGGCGCCCCAGCGTGGGGACCACGACCGTGATCTCGGGCCCCACCGCCACCGGCGCGAGTCTACTCGTCCCCGGAGCTCCGATCCGGCGTGTGACCGTCCGTCCTTTCGCCTCGGCGCCCGGCGTGTACTAGCGTCAGCGCGCTGAGCACGCCCGTCGACACCTCCGTCCCCCACCCCGATCCGGCCCGGGAAGAGCAGGAACTCCGGGCCTACCTCGGAGACGCCTTCGATCGCGCCCACCTCGAGCGCTACGAGCAGCACCTCGACGAGGAGTTCGCGCGGATCGGCGACGAGGACCGGTTCTACCGCTCCTCGGAGGCCTACCTCTACAACCTCACCGCCTTCGCGATGACGGGCACCAAGACCCCCTACCTGGGTGAGCTGACCTCCAAGCTCCCGCCGGGCGCCCGGATCCTCGACTACGGGTGCGGCATCGGCAGCGACGGGCTGGCGCTGCTCGAGGCCGGCTACGAGGTGGAGTTCGCCGACTTCGACAACCCCAGCACCCGCTACCTGCGCTGGCGCCTGGCCCGGCGGGGCCTCGACGTCCCCGTGCACGACCTCGACGCCGGCGTCCCCGGAGGCTTTGACGGCGCGTACGCGTTCGACGTGCTCGAGCACCTGACCGACCCCGTCGCGGTGCTCGAGCAGATCGAACAGCGGACGGCGCTGGTGTGCGTGAACCTCCTCGAACCGGCCGAGGACGAGCCGGCCGTCCATCACACGCTGCCGATCGGCGGGCTGCTGCGCCGCATCGCGCGGTTCGAGCTGGTCGGCTACCGCATCTACCATGGGCGCTCGCACCTGCTCACCTACCGGCCGGTCGTCGCGCGGGGCGCCGCGCTGCTGGCCTCGCGGGCCCGGCTGGTGGCCGGGCGGGCGCGCCGTGGCGGGGCGGCGCTCGGGAGCAGACGAGGGTGAGCGCGCGGGTGGCGGTCGCCGTCGTGTCGTTCAACACCCGCGGGGCGCTGGGGGGGTGCCTCGAGGCGCTGGACGCTCCCGGGCCGGGGGGCCGGCCCGAGGTTTGGGTCGTCGACAACGGCTCGACCGACGGATCCCCCGATCTCGTGCGCGAGCATCCGCGGGCCCGGCTGCTGGAGGGCGGCAACGTCGGTTTCGGCGCTGCGGTCAACCGCGTCGCGGCCGCGAGCGCTGCCCCATGGATCGTGGCCGCCAACGCCGACACGGCTCCGGAGCCCGGCGCCCTCGAGGTGCTGGTGCGCACGGGCGAGTCCCACCCCGGCGCGGGTGCGGTGGCCCCCCGGCTGTTGCTCGACGACGGCCGCACCCAGCACTCGGTGCACCGGTTCCCGGGTCCCGGTCTGGCCGCCGCCGTCAGCTCGGGCCTGGCGACGCGCTCGCGGCGGATCGGCGACCGGCTGCTGATCGACGGCTGCTGGGACCCCTCCCGCGCCCGCGCCGTCGACTGGGCGCACGGCGCCTTCGTGCTGTTTCGCCGCAGCGCCTTCGAGGCGGTGGGCGGCTTCGACGAGCGGCAGTGGATGTACGCCGAAGACCTCGACCTCGCCTGGCGGCTTCGCGCCGGCGGGTGGGAGGTCCTCTACGAACCGTCGGCCCGGGTCCGCCACCACCACGAGAGCGCGACCGCGGCGGCGCTGGGCCCCGAGCGCGAGCTGCGCAAGTCGGCGGCCGCCTACGCGGGGGTGGTCTGTAGGCGCGGCCTCGCCCGCGCCTGGGCGACGGCAGCCCTGGCCATGGCCGGCCC
>JBPCPM010000064.1:0-22762 GCA_050999155.1 Solirubrobacterales bacterium | reverse complement strand
TGATCAAGGGCATGACGATGGCCACGGTCATCGTGCTCGTCGGCTGCTACTACGGCTACAACGCCGGCGGTGGCCCGGTCGGTGTGGGGACCGCCACCGCGAAGTCGATGGTGGTCAACATCGTCCTGGTGCACGTCATCGCGATGATGGGCACCCTGACGTTCTGGGGAGCCAACCCCCGAGCGCCCATCGGCGGCTGACCGACCCCGTCGGGTCCGGTCGCCACCGTCAATAGACACATCGCCCACACGGCTTAGTCGGCTGTCGGCCGGTTGGACCTCCGTTAGCTTCTTCCGGCCCAACCAACGAACGGTGAAGCGGTCGCTCAGGCGAGCGAAAGTCAAGCCTCGCTAGGACGCAGGGAGCCTGAATAGCAGCGCTATTCAGGCGACCGAGGACACCGCGAGGCGCCGACTTGCAGCCGCCTGAGCGACCGCTACCACCAGACGGTGGAGTCGATGTCAGTCAGCTCGTCGATCGGGGTCGTGTAGATCCCCGACGACAGGTACCGCCAGCCGTCGTCGCAGACGATGAACACGACGTTGCCCTCGTCCATCTCGTTGGCGACGCGCACAGCCACCGAGGCGATGGCGCCGGACGAGACGCCGGCGAAGATCCCTTCCTCCTCGAGCAGGCGCTTGGTCCAGATGATTCCGTCGCGGTTGGAGACCATGATCTTGCGGTCGAGGACCGAGAGGTCGATGATCGGCGGGATGAAGCCGTCGTCGAGCGAGCGCAGGCCCTGGACCGGCTCGCCCTGCATGGGCTCGGCCGCGACGATCTTGGTGTTCGGGTCCTGCTCTTTGAGGTAGCGCCCGACGCCCATCAGGGTGCCGCCCGTGCCCAGGCCGGCCACGAAGGCGCTGACCTCGTCGAGCTCCTCGGTGATCTCGGGGCCGGTGCCCTCGTAGTGGGCGCGCGGGTTCGCCTCGTTGCCGTACTGGTAGGGCATGTAGTAGGAGGCGTCGGCTTCGGCCATCTGCAAGGCGAGCTCGACGGCGCCGTTGGACCCCTTGGATCCGTCGGAGTAGACGATCTCGGCGCCGTACATCGTCAGCAGCCGGGTCCGCTCCTCGGTGACGTTGTCGGGCATCACGACCTTCAGCGGGTAACCCTTGCGCCGGCAGATCATCGCCAGCGCGATGCCGGTATTGCCCGACGTGGGCTCGAGGATGGTCTGGCCCGGGGCGATGAGCCCTTCACGCTCGGCGTTCTCGATGAGCGAGCGCGCGACGCGGTCCTTGACCGAGCCCGTCGGGTTCATGCTCTCGAGCTTGGCGTAGAGGCGGACGCCGGGCTTCGGTGACAACCGCCGGAGCTCGACGATCGGGGTGTGCCCGATGGCCTCGACGATGTCCTCGTACCGGCCCCCGCAGGGCTGCTTCACAGCGTCCGAGAGCATGCTTCAGGAAGTGTAGCTATGGGCGGGGTTCAGGCGTTGGCCTTTTCGGCGCGCTGCGGACAGGACTACGATGGAGCGATGCAGGGGTTCGACCGCACCGACATGGAGATCGGCAGTACCACGGCCGACACGGACCTGTTGCCGGTCGATGTCCCTCGAATGGCCGCCGAGGACCCCCCGTACCTGCTGCGCGTGATCCGCGACGCCTTGTCGGAACGTCCCGCGCCTGCCGATCCCGCCCGGCGCGGCGCCATGCGCGCCAGCGAGCGGGCCGTCATCGGCGACCGGGCTCCCGCGGCGGAGGATCCCATCGCCGAGCTGCGACGGCTCTCGCGTAACGCCCAGCAGGAGATCGGGACCGTGTCGCATATGCCCGGCGGGACCAGCGGGCCGATGAGCGCCCCGTCCCAGACGGCGGAGCCGGGCCCCTATCGCGCCGATGGCGCCAACCAGCCGGCCCGCATGCCGGGCAGGCTCGGTGGCCCCACCGGATCGGGCCCCACGGTCCCCCAGCGCCGCGACGACGAGAACTCCGGGCGCCCTGACCTGGGCACGATCGCCTGGGTGCTGTTCATCATCATCCTGATCGCGGCTCGCGCCCTCGGCGGCGGCGGGTAGCGCGACCGCGCGGGCTCCGCGCGTCAGTGACCGCCGGCCATGGCCGGCAGGATGACCACGGTGTCCGAGCCCGAGACGGACGTCTCGAGCCCCTCGAGCAGCCGTACGTCCTCGTCGTTGAGGTAGACGTTGACGTAGCGGTTGAGCTCGCCCTCGGTCGAGAACAGCTGCTGCTCGGTGCCCGCGTGCTCGTCGATCAGCGACCGCAGGACGTCCCCGACGGTGTCACCGCTGGCCTCGACCTCGGACTGGTTGTCGGTCTGCGGGCGCAGGACAGGGGGAATCTTCACGGTCGCCATGGCCGTGATCCTATCCGGCGCAGAACGCGTCGTAGTCCGGAAAGACGCCCATCTCGTCCTCGGCGATCTCCGACGGATCGCGCGAGCAGATCGGGCAATCGGGATCACGCCGGACCTTGAGCTCGGTGAACTCGGTGCTCAGCGCCTCGAACAGCAGCAGGCGCCCGTTGAGCGGCGTGCCCTGGCCGATGACGAGCTTGATGACCTCGTTGGCCTGCAGCAGCCCCATGACGCCGGGCAGCACGCCCACGACGCCGTTGGCGCCGCAGCTCGGCGCGAGCTCGGCCGGCGGCGGTGTCGGGTACAGGCACCGGTAGCAGGGCCCGTCGTAGGGCTTGAAGGTCGAGATCTGGCCGTCGAACCCGAGGATCGACGCGGAGACGACCGGCTTCCGGGTGCGCACCGTCGCGTCGTTGAGCAGATACCGCGTAGGGAAGTTGTCGGCGCCGTCGACCACGATGTCGTACGGCTCGATGATCTCCATGATGTTCGACGCGTCCAGGCGCGTGCGGTGCTCGACGACCGTCACGTCAGGGTTCAGGGCCTCGATGGTCAGGCGCGCGGACTCGGTCTTGGCCATCCCCGCGCGGTCGGTCGTGTGGATGATCTGGCGCTGGAGGTTGGAGATGTCGACCTCGTCGTCGTCGACCAGGCCCAGCGTTCCCACCCCCGCGGCGGCGAGGTAGTAAGCGGTCGGTGAGCCCAGGCCACCGGCGCCCAGCAGCAGCACCTTGGCGTCGAGCAGCTTCAGCTGCCCCTCGGTCCCGACCTCGGGCAGCAGGACGTGGCGCGAGTAGCGCTGCTTTTGCTCGGCGGTCAGCGAGCGCGGGGTCACGGCCTCGAAGCCGCGGTCCTTCCACAGGGTGATGCCGCCGGCCAGCGAGGCGACGTTCGTGTAGCCGAGCTCGTCCTGCAGCGTCTTGGCCGCCAGCGCCGAGCGGTTGCCCGAGGCGCAGTAGAGGATGACCTTCTGGTCGCGGCCGGCGGCGCCCTCGATGCGGGACTCCAGGTGGCCGCGGGGTACGTGGGTGGCCTCCGGGATGTGGGCCTCCTCGAACTCGTGCTGCTCGCGGACGTCGATCAGCGCGACCTCGCCCGCGCCGTTGCCACTGTGGTCGAGCAGCGCCTTGGCCTCGGACGGCTGCAGCTCATCGATCTCGCTCTTGGCCTTCTGGATGAAGTCGGCGCCGCTGGTCGCCATCGATTACCTCAATCTTGATCCGGTTTCAATGCTTTAGAAAGTATAGCGGTGCCCGAGAGGGCATACGGCTCGGCCTGGCCCCACAGATGTGAACGGCGGGGCGCCGAAGCGCCCCGCCGCCACAGGAGGAAACTCGTTGTCCGGGCTCGGTTAGCCGAGTGACGGCCGCATCTGCTGCAGGCGGCGCACCCGCTCCTCGATGGGCGGGTGGGTCGAGAACAGCTTCGACAGCCCGCCGCCGGCGAACGGCTTGACGATGTACAGCGCCTCGGTGGCCTGGTTGACCTCCATCGGCATCGCCTCCGCACCCTGCTCGAGGCGCAGCAGCGCGCTGGCCAGCGACTCCGGTGTACCGGTGATCGCCGCACCCGTCGCGTCGGCGGAGAACTCGCGCTGGCGCGAGACAGCCATCTGGATGATGCCCGCGGCGATCGGCGCCAGCAGCACCATGGCCAAGGCCCCGACGAGGCCGAACGGCGAATCGCTGTCGCCGCCGAACCACATCAGCATGTAGGCCAGGTACGTGATGGCGCCGCCGATCGTCGCGGCCACGGACTGGATCAGGGTGTCGCGGTTGCGGATGTGGGCGAGCTCGTGGGCGATCACG
Source organism: Solirubrobacterales bacterium (assembly GCA_050999155.1). Taxonomy (GTDB): domain Bacteria; phylum Actinomycetota; class Thermoleophilia; order Solirubrobacterales; family 70-9; genus JBPCPM01. The sequence continues at coordinate 18,635 of JBPCPM010000064.1, read as the reverse complement.
CCACGCAGCTCGTCCTCGCTGAGCAGCCGGGTGATGCCGGCGGTCACGGCGATGGCCGAGTTGCGGGGGTTGCGGCCGGTCGCGAACGCGTTCGGCTGGTTCTGCGGGATCACGTACAGGCGCGGCAGCGGCATCTCGGCGCGCTGGCAGAGCTCGCGGACCATCTGGTAGATCCGCGGTGCGTCAGCTTCTTCCATCGGCTGGGCACGGCTCATCTTCAGGGCCAGCTTGTCGCTGAACCAGTACGTGCCCATGTTGAACACGGCCATGATCAGCAGGAACGTGAGCGCCATGTTCGGGCCGCCCGCGAGGGCGCCGATCACGACGAACATGCCCGTGAGCGTGCCGAGCAGCAGCGTGGTGCGCAGGCCGGCTGCCCAGTTGGAACTTCGGGTGGTCGTCATCGGGGGTGTTCTCCAAGTGTGGGGTGCGAGAGTCGGGACAAGACGCTCGATCATTGTGCCGCGAACGACCTCGGTTGACCATGGGGTCTACCCCCTATTTCCCCCAGGCGCCCCCAGAGCGGGGCGCCGCCCTCCGCCGACCGCGGCGGCGCCTACGCTTGGGCTGTGCGCCCGTACTCGCTGCTGTGGCAGACGGTCACCGCGAACCTGTTGCTGGTGACCGCGGCCGTCCTCGCGGCCGTCATCACGGTTGACGACGAGCGGTTCGACTTCATCTCCACCCCGGGCGGGGTCTCCCTGCTGCTGCTCGCGTTCCTGCTGACGGTCGTCGTGAACCTGTGGCTGATCCAGCGGCGGTTCCTGCCGCTCGAGCAGCTGATCGACGCGATGGAAAAGGCCGAGCTCAACCGGCCCCAGCAGAGCCTGGAGGCCGTGCGTGCCAAGACCGGCGCCGGCTATGACTCCAGCGAGGTCGAGCGACTCGAGCTGGCGTTCGTCCGGATGCTCGAACGGCTCGAGGCCCAGCGGCGCCGCTCCAGCCGGATCGCCCTCGAGGCCCAGGAGCGCGAACGGGCCCGGGTGGCCCACGACCTCCACGACGAGGTCAACCAGGCGCTGACCGGGATCCTGCTGCACCTCGAGGCCGCCCGGTCGAAGGCGCCGCCAGATCTGGTCGACGAGCTGACCGAGACCAAGGCCTACGCCGATCAGGCGATGGCCGAGCTGCTGCGCCTCGCCCGCCAGCTGCGCCCCACCTCGCTGGACGATCTCGGGCTCAAGGCCGCCCTGGCGGGAATGGTCGAAGACGTCGACCGCCGCAGCTCGCTCAGCGCGACGTTCGACTCCGAGGGCGATCTCGCGAGCCTCCCCGCAGAGGTCCAGCTCGTCGTCTACCGGGTCGCCCAGGAGGCATTGAGCAATGCGGTCCAGCACGCCGATGCGTCCCGGGTGGGCGTTCACCTGAGCAGGCCTCCGGGCACGGTGAGCCTCGACGTGGCCGACGACGGGGAGGGGTTTTCCTTCGACGAGGCCCAGGGCGGCATGGGCCTCGAAGGCATGCAGGAACGAGCCCTGCTGATCGGCGCGACGCTCCAGGTCACGTCCCGCCCCGGCGAAGGAACGACCGTGACGCTGGCCGGCCCCGCGCCGTCGATCACCCAGGCCTCCGAGCCCCAGGACGGGGCCGGTCGGCGCTAGGTCCGCTCGCCCTGCCGGGGCGCTGGCCGAGGTGGGAGACTGCGTCGGTGCGGATCCTCATCGCCGACGACCACGGGATCGTTCGTTCCGGGCTGCGTGCCGTCCTGGAGCGCGAGCCGAACCTCGAGGTCATCGCCGAGGCCGACAACGGTGTCGACGCCCGGGACATCGCCCTGCGCGAGCGCCCCGACCTGGCGATCCTCGACGTCAAGATGCCACAACTCACCGGGCTGCAAGCCACGCGGGCGATCAAGGAGCAGGCGCCGGAGATCGCCGTGCTGATCTTGTCAATGCACGACGACGAGCGGTACCTGTTCGAGGCGCTCAAGGCGGGCGCCTCGGGGTACGTGCTCAAGCGCCAGGCCCACGACGACCTTCTGGCCGCGATCGAGGCCGTCAAGCGCGGGGAGCCGTTTCTCACCCCCGACGCGCAGCGGCTGCTGATCCGCGAGCACCTCGCGCGGGGCTCCGAACCGTCAGCGGAGGCCCTGACCCCGCGCGAGACCGAGGTGGTCAAGCTCGTCGCCGAGGCGAACACCAACAAGCAGATCGCCGAGCTGCTGCACCTCTCCGAGAAGACGGTGGAAAACCACCGCGCCAACGCCATGCGCAAGCTCGGGATGCGCGATCGCGTGGAGCTCGTGCGCTACGCCATCCGCAGCGGATTGATCGACCCGTGAGCAGCGAGGACGCGAGCGCACCGGCCGAGCCGGACGCTTCCGACGAACCCGGCCGACCCGATTCCATCGTGCGCCGCTGGTGGCGCCCTGACGGCGACCCGTGGGCCACCGCGTTGATCGTCCACGGGATCGCCGAACACTCGGGGCGCTACGAGCGCACCGGGGCGCACCTTGCCTCGCACGGCATCCTCGTGGCGGCCATCGACCTGCCCGGCTTCGGCGACCGCGAGTCGCCGGGACACATCGACAGCTGGAACGAGTTCCGCGACGCCACCGAGCGGGGTCTCGACGAGGTGAGCGCGCTCGGCCACCCCACCTTCCTGCTCGGCCACTCGATGGGCGGCCTGGTCGCCCTGGATTTCGTGCTGCACGTCTGGCCGCAGCTGGCCGGCCTGATCCTCAGCGCCCCCGCCCTAGACGCCGTCGTTCCGGGCTGGAAGCGCAACGCCGCCCGCGTCCTGAGCGAGACCACGCCCAGGATGCCAATCCCCAACGAGGTCTCGGCCGAGATGCTCTCGCGCGACCCGGCCGTGGGCGAGGCCTACTTCGCCGATCCGCTGGTGATGACGTCCAACTCGGCTCGCCTGGGAGCCGAGCTGCTGCGCACCATGGGCGAGACGCGGGAGGGACTCAGCGAGCTCGACCGGCCGACGCTGTGCATCCACGGCGAGGACGACGAGCTCGTGCCACCCGAGTTCAGCGAACCGCTGGGCGAGCTCGACTGCGTCGACCGTCGCACCTACGCCGGCGTCCGCCACGAGGCGTTCAACGAGCCAGAGGGGCCGGAAATCGTCGACGAGATCGTGGAGTGGATGCGCGAGCAGGTCCCAATCCGACCGCACCGGTAGGATTTGGGGTGTGATCTTCTCCACCAAGGCCGAGTACGGCGTGCGCCTGATGGTCGAGCTCGGCCGCCAGGCCGGGGCGAGCCCGGTGCCGCTGAGCGCTGTGGCCTCGGCCGAGCAGCTGCCGGTCGCCTACCTGGAACACCTGGTGGCGCGGCTGCGCAAGGCCGGCCTCGTGGAGAGCACCCGCGGCGCCCACGGCGGCTACCGGCTCGCCCGGCCCGCCACCGAGCTGCGCATGGACGAGGTGGTGCTCGCCCTCGAGGGCGAGATCGCCCCGATGGACTGCCTCACCGACGACGGCTCCGGCCGTGTGCTGTGCTGCCACACCGATCACGACGAGGATGCGGCCTGCGCCACCAAGCTGCTGTGGACGCGGGTCCACGGCGGCATGCTCCGGGCCCTGCAGGGAACCACCCTGGCCGAGCTCGTCGAATTCTCTGGCGGGGCCACCCCCGACCAGCGCCTACAACCCGCGTGAACCACGACCCCACTGGAGCCATGGCCGAACTCGAGATCAAAAACCTTCACGTCAGCGCCGAGGACAAGCAGATCCTCAAGGGCGTCGACCTCACCGTCGACCGCGGCGAGATCCACGCGCTGATGGGGCCCAACGGCTCCGGCAAGTCCACGCTGGCCAACACGATCATGGGCCACCCCAGCTTCGAGGTCACCGAGGGCCAGATCATCTTCCGCGGTGAGGACATCACCGAGGCAGGCACGGACGAGCGGGCCCTGGCCGGCCTGTTCATGGCCTTCCAGTACCCCGTGGCCGTCCCTGGCGTGACCGTGGCCAAGTACCTGCGCATGGTCATCAACGCCCAGCGCGACGCCCGCGGCGAGAAGCAGATCTCGCTGAAGGACTTCCGCAAGACGGTCGAGGCCGAGATGGAGGCCGCCGACGTTCCGCGCGAGTTCTCCAGCCGTTACCTCAACGACGGGTTCTCCGGCGGCGAGAAGAAGCGGATGGAGCTGCTGCAGCTCGCCCTGCTCCAGCCGCGGCTGGCCGTGCTGGACGAGACCGACTCGGGCCTGGACATCGATGCGCTGCAGACCGTCGCGGCCGGCGTCAACCGGTTCGCCGGCGACGAGATGGGCGTCCTGATCATCACCCACTACCAGCGGATCCTCCACGACGTCAAGCCGTCCCACGTGCACGTGCTCTTCGACGGGCGGATCGTCAAGGAAGGCGGCCCCGAGCTGGTCTCCACCCTCGAGGAGAAGGGCTACGGCTGGATCCGCGACGAGGTCGGCGCCGCCGCCTAGGCGCGCGGCCTTCCGCCCCATGCCCCCGTCGACCGTCACCCCCGCGGGCAGCGGCGCCGCCTACGACGTGGCGGGCGTCCGGGACCAGTTTCCGGTCCTGCGGCCCGACGGCAACGGGCACGCGGTCGCCTACCTCGACAACGGGGCGACGGCGCAGAAGCCCGAGGCCGTCATCGATGCGGTCTCGCGCTTCTACCGCACCGACAACGCCAACGTCCACCGCGGGGTCTACGCGCTCTCCGAGCGCGCGACCGACGCCTACGAGGGCGCTCGGGCGGCGGTCGCCGCCCACATCGGCGGACAGCCGCGCGAGGTCGTGTTCACCGGCAACGCCACCGAATCGGTCAACCTCGTCGCCCACGCCTGGGGCCGCACCCACATCGGCGCCGGGGACCGCATCCTGGTCACCGACCTCGAGCACCACGCGAACCTCGTGCCGTGGCAGGTGCTGGCCGCCGAGCGCGGCGCCGAGCTCGACTGGGCGCCGATCACCGACGAGGGGCGCCTGGACCTCGACGCCTTCGACGAGCTCCTCGCCCGCGGCCCCAAGCTCGTGGCCATCAGCCACATCTCCAACGTCCTCGGGACGGTCCTGCCGGTCGCTGATCTCTGCGCCCGGGCCAAAGCCGCCGGCGCGACGGTGCTGGTCGACGGCGCCCAGGCCGCCCCGAAGATCGCCCTCGACGTGGAGGCGCTCGGCGCGGACTTCTACGTATTCACCGGCCACAAGCTCTACGGGCCCACCGGCATCGGCGTGCTGTGGGGCCGCGGCGAGCTGCTCGGCGGGATGCCGCCGTTCATGACGGGCGGCTCGATGATCCGTACGGTCGAGAAGGCGGGACCGACCTGGGCCGACGTCCCGGCCCGGTTCGAGGCCGGTACGCCGCCGATCGCCCAGGCCGTCGGCCTGCACGCGGCGATCGACTGGGTCAACGCCATCGGCCTCGATGCCGTCGGCGCCCATGAGGCCCAGCTGGCGTCCGAGCTGGTGCAGGGGCTGGCCACCGTGCCGGGCTGCCGGGTCTTCGGCCCGCCGCCCGGGGCCGACCGGGTCGGCATCGCCTCGTTCGTGCTCGACGGCGTCCATCCCCACGACATCTCGGAGATCCTCAACCGCCACGACGTCTGCGTGCGCGCCGGCCACCACTGCGCCCAGCCGCTGATGGCCCGCCTCGGGGTGCCCGCGACCTCCCGGGCCAGCCTCGGCGTCTACAACGACAGCTCCGACGTGCAGCGGCTCGTCGACGGCCTGCACGACGTCCGACGCGTCTTCAAGCTGGACGACTGACCGTGGACGACTTCTACCGCGACCAGATCCTCGAGCACTACAAGAGCCCGCAGAACTACGGGACGCTTGACGATCCCGATCTCGAGTTCTCCGACACGAACCCGCTGTGCGGCGACGCGATCACGGTGCAGTTCATCGTCGATGAGGACAACCGCGTCACCGAGGTCGCCTTCTCCGGCCAGGGGTGCGCGATCAGCCAGGCCTCGGCGTCGCTGCTGACCGACGAGCTGCGCGGGAAGTCCACCGAGGAGCTGCTCAAGCTCGACCGCGACGCTGTGCTCGAGCTGCTGGGCATCGACATCTCCGCCACCCGCATGAAGTGTGCCCTGCTGTCGCTGAAGTGCGTCAAGGGCGCGGCGCTGGGCCACGAGGTGGCCTGGGAGGCCGAACGGTGAGCCGCGCGCGTACAGCTCCCATGGACCGACCGGTAGAATCCCTAGCCAGGCGCTCGGATTCCCGCCCGGCCCATCCGCCGAGCGATTCCTGTCCCCCCCCACCCTGCGCCCGACTTCTCATGAGCACAATCGACATCTGCCCCACATCCGAGCTGCAGCCTGGCGCCATGCGCCTGGTCGAGGTCGACGATCTGAAGATCGGCGTGTTCAACTGCGAGGGCACGCTGTACGCGATCGAGGATCGCTGCACCCACGACGACGGCCCCCTCGCCGAGGGCGACTTTCAGGAGGACCGCTGTACGGTCGAGTGCCCGCGCCACGGCTCGCTGTTCGACCTCAAGACCGGAGCCCCCAAGACTCTGCCCGCCTACCGGCCCGTACGGACGTTCCCCGTATCGGTCACCGACGACACGATCACGCTGGAGGTCAGCTGACATGGCAACACCAGACACGACAATCGCACCCGACATCGAGCTGGACCCCAAGCAGGTCGAGCGTGAGTCGCTGAAGGGCATCAACACCGACTACAAGGAGAAGTTCGGCTTCCACGACGGCGAGTCCGAGTACGCCTTCAAGGCCGACAAGGGCCTGGACGCGGAGCTCGTCGCGAAGATTTCCGAGATGAAGGACGAGCCGGAGTGGATGCGCGACTTCCGGCTCAAGGCCTTCGAGCACTACGAGTCGCGGCCCATGCCGCAGTGGGGCGGCGACCTGGACCAGATCGACTTCCAGGACATCCACTACTTCGTCCGCGCCTCCGAGAAGCAGGGACGCACCTGGGACGAGGTGCCCGACGACATCAAGAAGACCTTCGACCGCCTGGGGATCCCCGAGGCCGAGCGCAAGTTCCTGGCCGGCGTGGGCGCCCAGTACGAGTCCGAGGTCGTCTACCACCAGGTCCGCGAGGACCTCGAAAAGCAGGGCGTCCAGTTCCTCGACATGGACTCCGCCCTGCGCGACCACGAGGAGCTGGTCCGCGAGTACTGGGCCACGATCATCCCGCCCAACGACAACAAGCGCGCGGCGCTGAACTCGGCCGTGTGGTCGGGCGGCTCGTTCGTCTACGTGCCCCCAGGTGTCAAGGTCGGGATGCCGCTGCAGGCCTACTTCCGGATCAACACCGAGAACATGGGCCAGTTCGAGCGTACCCTGATCATCGCCGACGAGGGCTCTGACGTGCACTACGTCGAGGGCTGCACGGCGCCGGTCTACAGCTCGGATTCCCTGCACTCCGCGGTTGTCGAGATCATCGCCAAGCCGGGTGCCCGCGTTCGGTACACGACCGTCCAGAACTGGTCGCAGAACGTGTTCAACCTCGTGACCAAGCGTGCGGTCGCCGAGGCCGACGCCACGGTGGAGTGGGTCGACTGCAACCTCGGCTCGAAGCTGACCATGAAGTACCCGTCGATCTACCTGATGGGTGAGCGGGCCCACGGCGAGATCCTGTCGATCGCCTTCGCCGGCGAAGGTCAGCACCAGGACGCGGGCGGCAAGATCATCCACGCCGCCCCGAAGACGACGTCGTCGATCTTCTCCAAGTCGATCTGTAAGGACGGTGGCCGCGGCACCTACCGCGGGCTGCTCGAGGTTGCCCCGGGCGCCAAGGAGGCGCGCTCGAAGGTCGTCTGCGACGCGCTGTTGCTGGACCCCGAATCGCGGTCGGACACCTATCCGACGATCCGCATCAACGAGGACGACGCCGACATCGGCCACGAGGCCTCGGTGTCGAAGATCGGCGAGGAGCAGCTGTTCTACCTGCAGTCCCGCGGCCTCGACGAGGAAGAGGCGGCCAAGATGATCGTCAACGGCTTCATCGAGCCGATCACCAAGGAGCTTCCGATGGAGTACGCCGTCGAGATGAACCGGCTGATCGAGCTGCAGATGGAGGGCTCGATTGGCTAGCGGCGCGCAGTCGGGAACCGCGAGCTGGATCGCCGAGCGCCGCATCTCCGCGGCGACGCGGGCCTCGGAGCTGGCGCCGCCCACCCGCAAGGACAAGCGCTGGGAATTCACCGACATCTCCGACCTCGACCTCGACGGTTTCACGCCGGCCGGTGAGGGCGACGCGTCCGCGCTGGAGCGGGCCGAGAGCTACCTGCCCGGCGTCGACGGCGCGATGCGCGTCGACCAGGTCGACGGCTCGGCCCTGACCGAAGTCCCCTCGGACCCGGGACCCGAGGGCCCGCTGGTGCTGTCGCTCGACGACGCGGCCGAGCAGTACCCGGACCTCGTCGAGCCCCACCTGGGCTCGATCGTCCCAGCGGCGGACCGGATCTCCGCCGACAACGAGGCCAAGTGGACCGGTGGCGCCTTCGTCTACGTCCCGGCCGGGACGCACGTGGCCGAACCGATCCAGCTCACCGTCGTGCACGACACGCCGGGCAGCGCTCTGCACTGGCGGACCCTGATCGTGGTCGAAGAAAGCGCCGAGGCCGAGGTGTGGGAGCGCTGGCTCTCAGGCTCCGAGGACTGCGACGGGCTGCTCAACGCCACCACCGAGATCGTGGTCGGCCAGAACGCCAACCTGCGCTTCGTCTGCGGCCAGGAACTGTCGGAGAAGACGTGGGTCATGGGCACCCAGCGCGGGGAGATCCAGCGCGACGCGACGCTGGACTGGGTGGCGCTCGGGTTCGGCGGCGGTCGCGGCAAGGTCCGGATGGAGACCAAGCTCGCCGGCCGCGGCTCCAACGCCAAGGTCACCGGCGCCTACGCCGTCCGCGGCACCCAGCACCTGGATTTCGACACCAACCAGGAGCACGCGGCCGAGGACACCACCTCGGACCTCGCCTTCCGCGGGATCCTCGACGACGCGGCCACCGCGGTGTGGTGGGGCATGATCGTCGTCGACCCGGGCGCCCAGCGCACCGACGCCTTCCAGGAGTCGCGCAACCTGATCCTCAGCTCCGACGCGCACGCCGACGCCATCCCCGGCCTGGAGATCCAGGCCGACGACGTGGCCTGCACCCACGCGGCGGCGATCGCCCAGGTCGACAAGGAGCAGCTGTTCTACCTGCAGTCGCGGGGGCTGAACACCGAGTCGGCCAAGCGACTGGTCATCGAGGGCTTTTTGGCCGAGATGGTCGAGCGCCTGCCCGAGGGGCCGGTGCACGATGCCGTTGCTGCGGCGCTGGAGCAGCGGTTGGACGAGGTGCTGGGCGAGCGGCCCGAGCAGCTCGAAGTCGTCGCGTAGCGGGCGCCTCCAGGCGTACGGCGTACGGCCCCGAGGGACCCGGCCGCATGGCGGCGGGTCCTGTCGTGGGAGCACCCACGAGCTGCGATCGCCTTCCGGCGACGGTCTCGTGGGCTATCTCCCACGCCACCCGCCGAGCTACGGTCCGGCTGTTGGAGCCCGTGCCGGGTCGCATGGCCGGCGGTGCGGCGCGGACGTCGAGGCAGGTGCTGTCGGCCCGGCTCGCTGGAGAGTTTCCGGCGCTGGGACCCCGGTGAGCGTTCAGCGAGCGCGGTGCTCGGGCCCTCCATCGCTCGCGGAACGCTTCTCCGCGCCATAGACCCGTAAATCGTTCAGCGAGCGTGGTGGACGCGGAGCCTCAGTGGCCACTGAGGGGGTCCAGGCGGGCGAAGACCAAACCTCGCTAGGACGCAGGGAGCCCAGGTCGCGGCGCTACCTGGGCGACCGAGGACACTGCGAGGCGCCGGTATTCGCTCGCTTGGGCCTGGCTACTGGTTGGCTTGGCTGAGCAGATACAAACCCAACGTGGTGAAGATCACCATCACGGTGAGCATCCAGTACTGGGAGCGGCTGGCGTCGTCGGCGTCGCCGAAGACCTCGAGCGCCCGGTCGTGGGCGACGATCAGGCCCGCGACGTGGCCGATGACCAGAGCGCCCACCTGCACGTACCAGACGGTCGAGGCGCCGATGATCGAGTAGTCGATGCCGCTGCCCGCGGTGCCGAAGATGTCCGCGCCCTCGCCAAGCGGGTCCGACAGCAGATAGGTGAACTGCGCCTGCTCCTGGAACAAGAACAGCGTGAAGTAGTGGGCCACGAGGTAGGCCAGGGCGATCGGGATCAGCGAGTGAGCGAATGCGCGGCCCAGGGTGGCCAGCGGTTTCGAGTCGTCGACGGTGCGCATCCCCCGCACGCCGATCCAGTAGATCGCGGCGATCGCCCCGATCGACAGCAGGAGGAAAATCGTCCCCGTGATCCGCAGTGCGAGGACATCGGCGAATCCGGCCTCGAACAGGGCCCGGAAGGTGTCGTTGATGGGCTGGGCCAGGGGGCCTTCGGTCGCGCCATCGTAGGCGGTGCCCCCGATCGCCACGAGCACCAGGGCGACCGAGCCCGGGGCCTGCATCCAGTCGCCCATCCCCGAAAGCGGAACCCGGAAGCGCAACCGCCCGTCGCGGAACCCCAGCGGCGACAGGAACGACAGCATCCGGAAGTAGGTGGCGAACGTCTCGCCGCCGTTCATCCACCGCTCGGTGCCGAACGCCGCCATGGCCACGACGGTGACGATCGTGTAGAGCACCGCCGCGCCGGCCACGTCGGAGGGGCTCACGTTGTCGCCGGTGTATACGAGCTCGAACCACAAGAAGCCGAACAGCCCCAGCGCGGCCGGCCAGCGCCCGAGCCAGTCGGGGTAGAGCAGCGGTGGCGGAACACGGCCCCCGGCGAGCGCGCGGGATCCGGCCTCCGCGAGGTTGCCCACAGCACGCCACGGGTTCAACGCCCGGAACACGTTGCCGAACAGCACCGAGAACACCGGAACGCCGAGCCAGAAGGTGACGAAGACGAAGGTCACCGCGAAGTTCTGGGCCGGCGAGTCGACCCCGGATAACCCGGCGTAGATCGTCAGCGCGAGCAGCGCGACCCCGACCACACCCCCGAGCACGCGGGCGGCCGTCGACCCGACCGCCGACGACAGCCCTCCGGGCAAGGTGCGACCGCCAGCCGTCGCCAGGCGCGGCTCCTGCCAGGCCTGGCTGAGCGCGGCGAAGGAGACGATCAGCACCAAGGCGCCACCCCAGAAGAACAGCCATGTCGGCAGCGGCAGGTCCTCGCGGGCGACGACGGCGTGGGCCTGCGCGACCGCCGGGAACATGAGACCCAGGAGGCCGACCAGGGCGGCCAGCCGCCACGTCGTGCCCCGGCGTGGGTGGCTGGGGCTGGTGGGAGGGCCGTTCATGAGGGTCCGCAGGCTAGCGAGCGGGCCGGTCCGGCTGGACGATCAGCCCGAGCCGCGCACCCGGATGGTTGCCAGGGTCTCGCCCTTGGCCAGCCGCAGGTCGAACGAGCCCGTCTCCTTGGGCGTAAAGGTCACCTCGACCGGGGTCGCCGCCCGGACCTTCTGGCGCAGGTCGGTGCGCTCGAGGCGCAGCTCGCCCGCCTCGTCGGATTCGACGCGGACCTTCAGCTCCTCGCCACGGCGGGCCGAGATCGTCGGCACCCCGCCATCGGGCTTGCCGCCCCGCACGATGATCGTCCGCACGTCCGCCTCGGCACCGTTGGTCTCGGTGTCGAGGCGGGGCGCGTCTATCTGCTGGGTGCCGCCGACCGCCTGGAAGACGAGGATGATCCCCAGCCCCAGCCCGAGGCCCACCAGGACCCCCAGGATGCGGTCGAGCTTCAAGCGGCCTTCGTCGTGCCCACCCCGTCGAGCAGCGTCCAGTTGGCCCGGAACACGGCCTCGGCCGCGTCGACCAGCTCGTCGGCCTGCTCGGGCGACGCCGTGCGGTCGATGAGGTCGCGAGCGTGGGCGGCGTGCTCGACGTCGAGGTGCTCGTGGACCACGAAGTACTCGGCCTGGGAGCGATCGTCCATGCCGTAGAACTCGGCGAGGCCCTCGCGCTTGACGCGGGCGATCTCGGGCTGGCCGCTCTCGACCGCGTACATCCGCGCGAGCAGGGTCGCGAGGTCGGCCGGGGCCGTCCAGTCGGCGACGCACTCGGCGGTCTCGGGGTTCGGCGCGGCGTCGACGTCACCGTCGAACTCGGCGACGAAGAAGTCCCACAGGCGGATGTGGGCGCGCTCCTCGGCGGCGTGGGCGTCGAGGCCGTTGGCGGCGCCGTCGCTCTTGGCGGCCGCAGCGGCGGTCATGTCGGCGAGGGCGGTGACGGCGTGGCGGTACTGACCGGCGTAGTCGCTGAGCTCTTCCCGGGTCAGCTCCCCGGCCGACCAGCGTTGGTAGAACGGATGCTCGAGCACGTTCCAAGTGCAACGGCGCTCCTCGATCTGGTCCCAAAGCTTCGCGGCCACGACTCTCCTCGGCTCGTTCACAGGGCAGCGGGAGTGTAGTACGGCGCCCACCCTGACATCCTGCGCGCCGTGCGCCCCCCGCGCCTCGACATCCCCGCTCCGCCGTTTCCCCCGTCGGTCCGGTGGCCCGCCTCCAAGGAACTGGTCATGGAGCGTCTGAACGCCAAGGGGCCGGTACTCGTGTGTTTTGTCGAGCTCGCCCACCTGAGCAGCGTGCGGGCGCTGGAGTACGTCAGCGCCTGGCGCGAGCGCTACGCCGAGCGCGGGTTCGCCGCGGTGGCAGTGCAGACCTCGCGGTTTGCCTTCACCGCCGACCCGGCGTGGGTCGCCGAGGCGGCAGCCGAGATGGCGATTCCGGTCGCCTTCGATGCCGACCGCGACGCGTGGGACGACTACGGCTGCAAGGGCTGGCCGTCGATGTTCCTGTGGCGCCGTGGCGGCGTGCTGAGCTGGTTTCACTTCGGCGAGGGCGCCTACACCGAGACCGAGCAGGCGATCCAGCACGAGCTGCGGGCCGGCGACGAGAGCCGCGAGATGCCCGAACCGCTGCAGGTGTTTCGCCAGTTCGAACACGCCGAGGCGCGGATCGTGCGCCCGACCGAGGAGTTCCTGGCCGGCGGGTCGATCGAGCAGCCTTGGACGGCCGATCCCGACGGCGACACGCTGACCATGAGCTACGAGGCGGGCGAGGTATGGGCGACGATCGAGGGCGAGGGCATCGCCACCGTCGCGATCGACGAGGGCGTCGAGCAGGACCTGGAGATCGCCGCGCCGGGCCTATACCGGCTGAGTGCGCACCCGCGCAGCGAACGCCATCGGCTGCGGCTGGTCCTCGAGCCAGGGCAGCGGCTGTGGTCCGTGGATTTCGCGCCGGGACTCGCCTGAGGGCGAGGCACGTGCGCCGCCGGGGCGGCTCGGGCGTTCTAGGCGCCCGCGGGGGCGACGTTGCGGTTGTCGAGCTGTGTCCGCACGGCCTTGGGCAGCATGAAGCGGACGGTTTCGTCGATCACGTTGAGCTCGGCGATGTCGGTGACGCCCCGGTCGCGGAAGAACGCGACAAGCCGCTGGACGAGCTCCTCGGGGGCGCTCGCCCCGGAGGTGATGCCCACGGTCTCCACCCCCTCCAACCAGGCGTCATCGACCTCGGTCTCGTTGTCGATGAGGTAGCTCGCCGCGCCGAACTCGCGGGCCACCTCGACCAGGCGGTTGGAGTTCGACGAGTTCGTGGATCCGATGACGAGCACCAGGTCGCACTGGTCGGCCAGCGGCTTGACCGCCGCCTGCCGGTTGGTCGTGGCGTAACAGATGTCGTCGGTGCGGGAGCTGCGAATCCCGGGGAACCGCTGCTTGAGCGCGGCGATGATCTCGGCCGTCTCGTCCACGGACAGGGTGGTCTGGGTGATGAAGGCCAGGCGCTCGGGATCGTCAACCTCCAGCGCCTCGACCTCCTCGACGTTCTCGACGAGAACGATCGCGTCGGGGGCCTCGCCCATGGTGCCCTCGACCTCCTCGTGGCCATCGTGGCCGATGAGGATGATCGTGTAGCCGTCGGCCGCGAACCTCTTGGCCTCGACATGGACCTTGGTCACGAGCGGACAGGTCGCGTCGATGGTGGTGAGGTTGCGCTCGGCGGCGTTCGCGTGCACCGACGGGGCGACGCCGTGGGCGGAGAAGACCACCCGCTCGCCCTCGGGCACCTCGGTTTCCTGCTCGACGAAGATCGCCCCGCGCTTGGACAGCTTGGCGACCACGTGCTTGTTGTGCACGATCTCCTTGCGGACGTAGATCGGGGCTCCGTGCAGCTCGAGCATGTGCTCGACGGTCTGGACGGCCCGGTCCACGCCGGCGCAGTAGCCGCGGGGGGCGGCGAGCAGGACGCGTTTGGGGGTCGACATCGGCCACCAAGCCTAGCTGCTGGCGCCCGTGGCCCCGGTCCGGGCCGCGGCCCTCGTCCGCGGGGTCAGCGAGGCCGCGCGGCGACCTCGGCGAGCCGCGGCAAGGCCCGGATCGCCGCCTCGCCCACCTCATCGAGGCTCGAGCGGCAGACCTTGTCCAGGGTGTCCTGCGTGGTGTGCCAGAACGGGCCCGGCGAATCGTCGGAGCCGTAGGTGAAGTCGATCAGGTCGACCGCGGGGATCTCCCGTTCGAGAAACGGGATGTGGTCGTCGCCGATGGGCCCGGTTTCGCCCCCGAACGGTCGCCCCGCGAACGCGCCGTACAGCTCGCTGTCGGAGTTACGTTCACGCGGGATCTGCAAGCTGCAGTCGCCGACCATGTCGAACAGGACCATCGCACGCACGTCGCCGAGGTCTCCCCCCTGCCCCCGTCCCTCGGCCGCCTGCGCCACGTACTGGCGGCTGCCGCGCAGGCCGTCGTCGTCGAAGTCGCGATCGCCGCGGGCCTCCTCGGCGTCGAAGAGGGCAAAGCGCAGCTCGGGGCCGTCGAACGGGGCCTGCACCGAGCGGGCCAGCTCGAGGACCACGGCGGCGCCGGACGCGCCGTCGTTGGCGCCGACGAAGCCGTCGATGTCCTTGGTGTCGACGTGGGCGCCAATCACGATCGCGCCATCTTCGGTCCCGGGGATCCGACCGACCACGTTGCGCCACGGCTTCTGGATCCCGACGTCGCGTACGCCGGCCTCCTCGAGCCGGCCCGCGAGGTAGCGCGCCTGGCGCTCGTTGGCGGCCGAGCCGGCGGGACGGGGACCGAAGGCGACCATCCGCCGCACGTCCCGGCACGCCCGGCCGGCGTCGAAGGCTCCGATATTGCGCTCCTGGCCTTCGCATCCGCGCCCCTCGACCTGCGGTTGTGCGGGCTCGTCGGCCCCGCACGCGCCCAGGGCCAAGGCCGCGAGGGCCAGGACCGCCACGAGCGCGGGGGGCGAGGCTGCGCGAGCCCGGCGTGGGTACCTGGACGTGTGCATCCGAGCCGCACAGGGTAGGCGCGGGTCGAGCGCCCGGCAATGCGAGGCGGCATCGGGACTTCCGGATACTGTTCGAACCATGGGCCAGAAACATCTCGACCGGCTGTCGGCCATCGACGCGTCGTTTCTCTCGGCGGAGTCGGAGACCAGCCACATGCACGTGGGGGCCGCCCTGATCTTCGAGGGGCCGCCACCGAGCTACGAGCAGCTGGCCGAGCACATCTCCTCCCGGCTGCACCTCGTCCCCCGGTTCCGCCAGAAGCTGGCGTTCCCGCCGCTGGAGTCGGGGCGGCCGGTGTGGGTGGACGACCCGAACTTCAACATCGAATACCACCTGCGCCACTCGGCGCTGCCGTCTCCCGGCGGCATCTCCGAGCTGCGCCGCCTGACCACCCGGATCTTCTCCCAGCAGCTCGACCGGGCCAAGCCCCTGTGGGAGCTGTACCTCGTCCAGGGTCTGGAGGACAACCGCTTCGGCGTGATCTCCAAGACCCACCACGCGATGATCGACAGGGTTTCCGGCGGGGACATCACCGCCGTGCTGTTCGACGTCGAGCCGGTCCCCCAGGACCCCGAGCCCCCCGAGCATGACTGGGTTCCGAGCCCCGAACCCTCGACCCCGCAGCTCGTGGTCAAGGGGGTGCGCGACGCGGCCGGCACCCCGCTGCGGGTGGGCCGCCAGCTCCTCGATGCGGCCCGCAGTCCGCAGGGAACGGTCCAGAACGTCCGCGAGGCGACCGAGGCGATCGGCGAGGTGGCATGGGCCTATCTGAACCCGGCCCCCGAAGTGCCCCTCAACCAGCCGGGCGGTCCGCACCGGCGGTTCACCTGGGTCTCGGCCGAGCTGGCCGACTTCAAGCACATCAAGGACGCCCTCGGCGGGACGGTCAACGACGCCGTGCTCAGCGTCGTGTCCGGGGCACTGCGCCGCTGGCTCAAGAGCCGCGGCGTGCGGACCGCCGGCCTGGAGCTCCGGGCCCTGGTGCCGGTGAGCATCCGCACCGACTCCCAGGCCAACCAGCTGGGCAACCAGATCGCGGCGATGCGCGGCCCACTTCCCGTCTACATCGAGAACCCGGTCAAGCGCCTGGAGGCCGTGTCACGCGAGATGGAAGACCTCAAGGCTTCCAAGCAGGCGCTGGGCGCCGAGGTGATCGCGTCGTTCAACAACTTCGCGCCGCCGACGATCCTCGCCCAGGCCTCGCGCCTGAACTTCTCGACCCGGCTGTTCAACCTGATCGTGACCAACGTGCCGGGGCCGCAGATCCCGCTGTACCTCGTGGGCCGGGAGCTGCAGGAGCTGATCCCGGTCGCGTTCCTGCCCGATTACCACAACCTGGCGATCGCGATCATGAGCTACAACGGCGGCGTCAGCTTCGGCCTGCTCGCCGACTACGACAACGTTGCTGACATCGGGATCCTGGCCGAGGGCATCGAGCAGTCGCTCGGCGACCTGCTGGCGGCCGCGGACGACGTCGCCGGCGAGCCGGGTCCCGACTACGAGGAATGGACCCGCGAGGAGCTCTACGAGCTCGCCCAGGAACGTGATGTCCCCGGCCGCTCGAACATGGCCAAGGCCGAGCTGATCATGGCCCTGCGCGAATACCAGGTGTATTAGGCGCCGAAGTACTTGCGGGCGATCCGCTCGACGGTGCCCTTGGTGCGGACCGTGTGAAGACCGCACAGCTCCTCGACGGCGTCGAGGTCGAGCTGGGAGTCCCGGAAGCCGCCTGCGGGGAGCCAGTGCAGCTCGCGCTCGCCGAAGGCCAGGAGATCGGTGTCGGTGGCCAGCTCCAGCGTCTTTTCGCGGCGGTCGTTGTCCGGCGGCTGTTCGAAGAAGGCGACCTGCTCCTTGCCGGTCGAGGCGTCGAGCTGCTCGACTGTGAACAGCTCACGCGCGGCGATTGCGGTCGCCTCGGCGGCCGTCCGCGCGAATATCGGGACCTCGTAGCCGAGCACTTTCTCGAGTCCTTCCTCGATCTGGGCTCGCGGCGGCTCGGTGTCCTCGGTGGTAAAGATCACGTTGCCGGCGGCCTGGTAGGTCTCGACGTCGGCCATGCCGGATTGCGTGAACGCCGCGGCGAGCTCGTCGTTGGTGACGCGCCTGTTGCCGACGTTGATCGCCCGCAGGAACGCGACATGACGGTGCTCGGCCACGATCAGGCGGCGCGCCGACGGCGGCGCCGCAACTCCCAGCCGCCGAGGAACCCGACGACGGCGAGTCCACCCAGGACCAACAGCCACGTGCCGACGCCCGAGGAGGCCGCGGTGCGACCCGCCGCAGTCGGGTTGTTGGCCGCTCCCCCGCCCAGCCGGTCAGACAGTTTCGAGCGGTCCTTGGGCGCGGGCGGCTGGTCGGCGGTCTCGGCCGACGAGGACTCCTTGGCGTCCTTCTCGCCCTTCGACGAGCCGCCGGACGCCGCGCCCTTCTTGCCCGCCAGGGTTCCCGTCTCGGCAGACGCGGTCCCGCCGCCGGCCGCCGAACCTCCCCCCGAACTCGAGCCCCCCGACGACGAGGACGATCCGCCGTTGGCGCGGCGCCGTGGCGGCGCGATCGGGTACTTGCGCCCGGTGACAGCGGGCAGCACCTGCCCGGTGACCCAGACCGGCGTGCGGTCGGCCGAGGAGAACTTGTAGTGCCCGTCGGAGGCCTGACGTCCGGCCAGGTAGCCCATCGCCGAGCTGCCGCCGGCCCGGCGCACCGACGACGGCGAGAGCCCCGCGGCGATCAGGCCCTGGGCGGCCCAGGCGGTGGACTGGGAGTTGGCCGAGCCGTCGGGGCGCAGCCCCCATCCCCCGGAGCGCTTCTGGTGGCGGCGCAGGAACGCGACGCCACGGTCGATCGCCGTGCCCGACCCTCCGGCCGAGGCGAGGGCCTGCAGGGCGGCGCCGGTGACGTCGATCTCGGCCGGCAGGCCGGGGGCGCTGGACCAGCCGCCGCTGTCGCGCTGCTGTTGGCGCAGCCACGAGGCGGACTTCTGCAGGACGCCCTTGTCGATGCCCGCGGCGCGCAGGGCGAGGATGCCGAAGGAGGTGAGCCCGATCTGGCGTTCCCACGAGCCGTTGGCGCTGCGGCGCTTGCGCAGGGTGGTGACGAGGTCACGGCCGGCGAAGCTCCGCGGGCTCACGCCTGCGGCGCGGAGGGCGAGGATGGTGCGCTCCAGGTCACCGGTGAGCCTGATCCGCTTCGCGTTGCGGCGCAGGTAGGTGACCGGTGAGTTGCCGCCCTTGCGGACGTCCTGGGGGTTGCGACCCGCGGCGGCGAGGCCGAGCATGGCCCACCCGGTCATCAGGGGGTTGGAGCTGGCGCCGCGGGAGCTTCCCCAGCCGCCGTCGCGGTTCTGGGCGCCCTCGAGCCAGCGGCGTCCCGAGGCAGCCGCCGAGGCGGTCGCCTGTGGAGCCGGCTGGGCGGCGGCCCCGGT
>JBPCPM010000180.1:0-14311 GCA_050999155.1 Solirubrobacterales bacterium | reverse complement strand
CGAGCGCTTCGTCGGCGACAAACCGCGCAAGGGGACCCGCTCCTACCGCGCCGTGGCCGCACCCGGCCTGAGCAGGTTCTCCTACGGCGGCCGCTGGAGGATCACGGGGGAGAGTGCCACCGCCATCAGGGGCGCCACGCTCACCGCGACCGTCCAGGCGCGGAAGGTGTTCCTCGTCCTGGGATCCAGAGATCGGCGGCCCCGACGGGTCCGGGTCCTGCTGGACGGACACCCGGTCGGGGCGTCGCGGGCGGGGGCGGATGTGCACGGCGGTGTCGTGACCGTCCGCCGGCAGCGGCTCTACCGCCTCGTCTCGTTGCCCGCGGAGGCCAGGAGCCGTCTGACCCTGCGCGTCGATCCCGGCATCTCCGGCTTCGCGTTCACGTTTGGCTGACGGTCTGCCCGAGCTGCACTGCGCGCCGGCGGCATCCCGGGGGTGGGTGAATCCGCACCCTTTGGGGCCTGGGCGGGACGCGGGCCGCGTGCCATCGTGGCCCGATGCCGCACAGCGAGAGGACGATGACGATGCCCAACCGGTCCGGACGGCTCGCCGGAAGGGCGACCGGCGCGGTCGCCCTGATGCTCACCGGCGGGCTGATCGCCGGCTGCGGCGGCGGCGGATCCCCCGCTTCCGCCTCGCGCCCGAGCGTGGGCGGCGGCTCGGCCCCCCCCGCCGCGGGCACCGGCCCGGCCGCAGGCCACCCCGAGCGGGCTGCGGACGTTCACGATGACCGCGGGGATCAACGGGAGCCAGGACCGCTTTCGGGTCACGGTCTACTCACTGCGGCGGTCGGGACGGTTCCTTACCCTGAACGCCGGTGTCGTCTGCGAGCGCCGCGACGACGTCGGCTCCTGCAACACCGAGATGGACTTCGACCTGACCAACGACTACAACACCTTCAACGGCGTGCGGATCCTCGACCCGGGGCGGGCGGGGCCGCGTAGCGCGCCCAGACGCGCTGTACGGTCGGCCCCGGGTCCATGCTGGCCTGGAGCTCGGAGAGGTACGGTCGCTTGCGGCTGAGGCGGTGCGGGGGTACTTCGAGGACTCCCGGGCCGCGTTCCCCGACCAACGCAACGAGCTGATCGCCCTGCATCACGCCGACTCCGCGGTGATCGTCGAGTTCGACCTGAAGGGGACGCACGACGGCCCGTTGCGCGGGATTCCGCCCACGGGCCGGACGTTCACCTGCCGGACGGTGCGTTCTTCCTCTTCGAGGACGAGGGGCTCGTGTGCGAGCGGGTGTACTTCGACGCCGCGACGATCCTCAGCCAGCTCGGCCTGGTCTCGCCGGCGCCGTCGCTGAAGGACGTCGCGTCGCCCCACCCCTAACTGAGGAAATGCTCGCTGCATGGAGTTCAAGGAGGTCATCGAGTTGCGCTCCGAGATATCGCGCAGCGCCTCCCGCAGCGCCTGATCATCGGGCGCCACTTCGGGCTCGTGTCTTTGGGTCGATCGGTGCTGGCCGGCGATCTCACACGCCCGACGCTCGGAGAGCTCAAGGCGGTCCTGGAGCATCACGACCGCTCGCCTTCTCCGGGACGGGCTCAGAAGTTTCCCTTCGCAATCTCCTTGAGGCCGACGATGTCGAGCGCCTGGTCGGCGACGATGCCCTTCAACTTGACGTTCTCGCGCTCGAGCCTTCGCCGAGAAGACGTTCCGCCTCCCGGAGCTTGGCGATGATCTGGTTGGGGGTGTGGCGTTTGGCCTTCACCTGGATTGGTTCCTCCTTGCCCATTGTCGCGGGCGGTAAGAACTGACAGGTGGGGCTGACCGATCTCAGGGTTTCAGGTCACGACCCGTGGCAACCTTCTGGAACGGGGTAGCCGGCCCGCGCGAATCCTCGCGATCATTGCGCCCGCCGGCCTCGAGCGGTTCTTTAGGGCGCTGGCCCGAGTAGTTGGGGTTGTGCCCGCACTCGGCTTCCGGCCGAGCGGTCGCGATGCCACGGCAGGGGCCTTGAAGCCGCGTCGGCATGGCTGATTTGGCTTTAGGGTGTACGGTCGCCTTCCCACTTCCAGGAGGACCATGATCTACCGTTTGCTCGCCGCGCTGCTCGGACTCGTCGCCCTGCTGACGTTAGTCTTGCTCGTGTCGGTCCTGATCGACTACGGTGACAATATCCAGGTCGGTCGGATGATCATCGTCGCCCTGGTGTTCGTCGCCGCCGCGTTTGGGGCCGTGAAGTTGTGGCGCCGGTCGCCGTCGACATAGGCGCCCTTCGTGGCTTCCGTTTTCGCCTGAAAGCAGCGTCGGGCATTTTCGCAGTCGACTACAGGGGCGTACCTAGCCGGTGCCCTCAAAGGACGGCCCAGGGCCGACGGGGTCGGAATGCAAGGAGCTGATGCCGCTTCCGAAGCGGCTTTCCAACCATGGGCGGTACTGGGTTCGAACCAGTGACCTCCTGCTTGTAAGGCAGGTGCTCTCCCAACTGAGCTAACCGCCCGGAGGGCGGATTGTTCCACGCCGGCGCCGGCTCGGACGCCGACGTTCGGCCCCCACCGCGGCCGGGTACCGACGACCTCATGGACCTCGCCATCGCAGGACGAACGGCCATCGTGCTCGGCGCGACCCAGGGAATCGGCCGCGGGATCGCGGGCGTGCTCGACCGTGAGGGGGCCGCGGTGGCGATCGCGGCACGGACCGCTTTGGACTTGGAGCGCACGCGCTCCGAGCTGAGCGACCGCACCCGGGCGTTCGTCGCCGACACCGACGACCTCGACCGGATGGCGGGGCTGGTTGGCGAGGTCGCCGCGAAGATGGGGCCGGTCTCCATCCTGATCTGCAACACCGGCGGACCGCCTGGAGGGACGGCGCTCGAGCATCCGGTCGACGAGTGGGAACGGGCCCACCGGTCACTCGTGCTCGCCCCGCGCATCCTCGTGGAGGCCGCGCTGCCTGCGATGCGCGAGCAGCAATGGGGACGGATCGTCAACGTCGCGGCCACGTCAGTCCGCGACCCGGCCGACACGCTCGCTCTGTCGACGATCTACCGGCTGGCCGCACTCGGCTTCCTCAAGACTCTCGCCGCCCAGGTCGGGGCCGGCGGCGTCACCGTCAACACGGTGGCTCCGGGGCGGATCGCTACCAAGCGCCTCGCCGAGCTGATGGGCTCGATGGACGAGGCCGAGCAGTGGGCGGCCGAGAACGTCCCGGTCCCCAGGCTCGGAACCGCCGAGGAGTTCGGCGAGCTCGTTGGGTTCCTGTGCTCCGAGCAGGCCGCCTACATCACCGGCGCCGTGCTGCCGATCGACGGCGGCGCGACCCGCGCGTTCTAGCGGCGGATCAGTCGCCGGACGGGTCGCCGTCGCCCGCGTCGGCGTGCTTCGGGAACAGCGCCTCGTCGATCCCCCGCACGACGTCGGTCACGCCGAGCCGCGACGACGCCGATCCGGCACGCGTCCCGATGGCGCGTATGGGCGCGCCAACGGCCAGCACCCGCTCCAGGTTGGAGTTGAGCTCGGCCAGGACCTTCTCCACGTTGACGTTGAGCCGGCGCAGCTCCTCGTTGGTCTCCTCCAGCTCGTCCTGCGCCTCGTCGGCCGACTCGATGACGCGCTCGGCACGACCGTCGATGCTCCGGGCGACCTCGGTGATCGGCCCCGCCTTGCCGTCGATGGCCTGGGCCTGCTCGACGATCTGTCCTCCGAGCTCGATGATCTGCTCGGCCTGGCCCGAGATCCGCTCGCCCAGCCCGAGGATCTCGACCGCCCGCTCGTCGATCGCGTCAGTCCGGCCGATGACGGTGTCCGCCCGCTCGAGGATCTTGTCGGCCCGATCGAGGATCGAGTCCGCGCGCCCCTGCAGCTCGGTGACGTCCTCGCGGGCCGCCCGCACCGTGTCGTGGGTCTCCTGCAGCTCGCGGCCAAGCTCGGCTGGCAGCCGCGCCATGTCGGCGAGCGACTGGTCGTCGGGGTCGATCTTCTCGTCGTCGGCCATCGTCTGCCGGAAGTTCTACCGGGCGGGGTGCGGTCCTGCGGCTCCGACAGGCACCTCCACCGGGTCCGAGCGCCGTCGAACGATCACGAGCATGACCGCTCCGGCGACGAGCATGCCGACGCTCTGCAGCTGAGCCACGGTGAGGCCGAGCAGCACCTCGTCGTTGCGCCGGATGAACTCGACGGCGAGCCGCTCGGCGCCGGCCAGCATCAGATACAGGGCGAACACCGTTCCGGGCCGCACCCGGTCGCGCAGCATCCACAACGCCCAGCCGACCGTGACCATGGCCAGCGTCTCGTAGATCGGCGTGGGATGGACCGGCACGGTCGTCGCCACCGTGCCCTCCGGGTAGGCCATGGCCCACGGGCCGTCCCAGGGAATCCCGTAGTCACCGTCGCCGGAGAGCTGGCACCCGATCCGCCCCACGGCATAGGCCACAGCCAGCGAGGGGGCGATGGCGTCGGCCATCGGCAGCGTCAGCTGGCCCTTGCGCCACAACAGGAAGCCCACGGCGACGATCCCGCCGACCAGGCCGCCGTAGAACGTCAGCCCGGTGCCGCCGAAGAGCGTCCCGAGCGGGTCGGCCGCCAGCAGGTCCGTGTGCTCGACGACGTACAGCAGCCGGGCGCCGACGATGCCGCCGACCAGCGCGGCGAAGCCCATCTCGTACGCCCAGTCGGCGGGCAGGCGCATCTCGACGAGCCTGCGCGCCACGATCGCTCCGGCCGCGATGAACGACAGGGCGAACATCAGCCCGAAGGTCTGGAGCGTCAGTGGGCCGAGGTGGAGCTCCGGGATCACGGTGCGAGGGAGGGCGGGCGCGGCGAAGGGTGGGTACGCGCCTGTTGGTGGGACCCTGCTGGAAGAGTAGTCGGTTCACCGTGATCCTCTTCGTCCACAACCGCTACCGCCAGCTCGGCGGCGAGGAGCGCTTCGTCGAGGCGCTGATGACCCTGGTCCGCCAGCGGATCCGCGAGCCGGTGGAGCTGCTCGAGCGTGACTCGGCAACGCTGGGCCGCACGCGGGCCGCCGCGGCGCTGCTGCGCGGCGGACTCGAGCCCGACGACGTGGCCGCCGCAGTCCGGCGCACCGGCGCCCGTGTCGTCCACGCCCACAACCTGCACCCCTCCTTCGGCTGGAGGTCGCTCGCCGCCGCCCGCGACGCCGGAGCGGGGGTCGTGCTGCACCTGCACAACTACCGCCTGGTCTGCGCCGTCGGTGTCTGCTTCACCGAGGGGCAGGAGTGCACCCGCTGCCACGGGCGCAACACGGCGCCGGGCCTTATCCGCCGGTGCCGGGGATCGCTGCCGGAGGCCGCGACCTACGCGGCCTCCCTCGCCGCCTGGCAGGACCGGCTGGTCGACGGCGCCGACGAGGTCCTCGCCCCGAGCGCGTTCGCCTTCGAGCGCCTCCGCGAGCTGGGCGCACCGCTGCCCTCACGGCAGACGGTGGTGCCCTATCCGGTGAGCGCAAGCGCGAACGGCGAAGCGCCGCCTGGCGGCTCCCGGCCAGCGCCCTACGCCCTGCTCGCCTCCCGCCTGGCGCCGGAGAAGGGCGCCGAGCAGGCCATCGACGCGTGCGTTGACGCGGGCGTACGCCTCATCGTCGCCGGATCAGGACCCGGCGAACCGCAGGCGCGCCAGCGCGCGGCGGGCGCTGACGTGGAGTTCCGCGGCTGGACCGAGGCCACCGAGCTCGCCCGGCTGCGCACCCACGCCGCTCTCGCCGTGGTCCCCTCCCGGTTCGCCGAGACCTTCGGGCTCGCCGCGGCCGAAGCGATGGCGGCGGGGGTTCCGGTCGTCGCGTCCCGTGTGGGGGCGCTCGGAGAGATCGTTCCGGAGGACGGTCTCGTCGACCCGGGTGACCGGGCCGGCTGGGCCCGCGCCGTCCGCGGGCGGTTCGGGGACCGCGAGGCCAGACGGCGCGGCCGCGAGGCGATCACCGCGCTTGCCACGCCCGATGCGGTGGCCGAGACGCTGACGGCGGTCTACGCGCGGGCCGAGCGCGCCGCCACGGCGCGGCAATCCGGTCCGTAGACTGGCGCGCGCGGCCCCGTGGTGTAACGGTTAGCACGCTTGGTTTTCAACCAAGTAGCGCGGGTTCGACTCCCGCCGGGGCTATGAGGCAGGCCGCTCGGAGAGCATCAGCTCGAGCAACGCCTTCTGGGCGTGCAGCCGGTTCTCCGCCTGGTCCCACACGGCCGACCGTTCGCCGTACAGCGGCCCCTCGGTGATCTCCTCGCCCGGGTGCGCGGGCAGGCAGTGCAGGACGATGGCGTCGTCGGCCGCCCGGTCGAGCAGGGCGTCGTCGAGCCGGAAGCCGCCGAGGTCGGCCCGTCGGCGCTCGGCCGTCTGCTCGTCTCCCATGCTCACCCAGACGTCGGTGTACAACGCCCGCGCCCCGGCGGCCGCCTCGATCGCGTCTCCTGAGATCCGGGCTCCCACCCCCTCCTCGAGCCGGTAGCCCTCGGGAGACGCGACCGTGAGCTCGATCCCGGCCATCCGCCCCGCGAGCGCCAGCGACCGTGCGACGTTGTTGCCGTCGCCCACGTAGGTGACCGGCACCCCGTCGAGCTCGCCGAACCGCTCACGCAGGGTCAGCAGGTCGGCGAGCGCCTGGCACGGGTGGTGCTCGGGGGTCAGCGCGTTGATGACCGGCACCGTGGCGTGGCGGGCGAGCTTGGCCACAGCGTCGTGGGACCCGGAGCGAATGACGATCGCGTGCACGTAGCGCGACAGGACAAGGGCCGTGTCGCGAATCGACTCCCCGCGCGAGAGCTGCAGCTCGTCCCCGCGCAGGACGATCGGGGTGCCCCCCAGCTCGGCGACGCCCACCTCGAATGAGATCCGCGTGCGCGTCGAGGGGCGCTCGAAGAGCATCCCGACCGTGCGACCCGCGAGAGCATCCGAGCCCTCGCCGGCGTTGCGGCCGTCCTTGAGCTCCGCGGCCCGCGCCAGCAACCGACCCTGCTCTTGCGGGCTAATCTCCTCGCCGGTGAGGAAGTGACGGGCCATGAGGCGGGCCATCGTAGTGCAGCCACCGGGGCGTCCTCGACCGAGCGTGCGCCAGGACGCGACGAGGCGATCGCGGTTCTGAGCTGGAACCTCGGCCACGGCCTCGACTTCGGTGATGAGGCAGGGCGGCGACGGCCCCTGCGCCACCGGATCTCCCGCAGCCCCCAGCCCCAGGGCCGCTACCTGCTCGTAAACCGCGACCTCGGTGACGAGTTCGCGGAGGCGCTGGCCCGCTGGGAGTGGGACATCGCGCTGCTGCAGGAGTGCCCACCGCGCTGGCACGAACGGCTGCGAGCCATCGCCGCCGATGGCTCCTTCGCACTGACTTCCCGCAACTCCCTTCCCGCACTTCGCTCGGCCCTGGCTCGGTGCCGGCCGCATCTGATGCGTTCCAACGAGGGAGGCAGCAACGGCATCCTCGTGCGGGGTGACGCCGTGCGGTGGCGTGAGCAGCTCACCCTCACCGCAGGATCTCGGGCCGAGCGGCGCACCATGGTGGCCATCGGCCTGCGAAGCGGCCTCTGCGTGGCCTGCCTGCACGCGAGCAACGACAGTGCTCGCGCCCCGGCGGAGGTGCTCCACGCGGCCGACGAGGCCATGCGCCTCGCCGGCGACCGCCCGCTGATCTTCGGCGGCGACTTCAACGTCGCGGCGGCGCACCCGGGCCTGTTCGCCGAGCTCACCGAGCGCGGACTCGAGGGCCGGCCCGGGAGGTACCTGGACCACATCCTGGGCCGAGGGTTGCAGACCGCTACCCCCATCAAGTCATTGCCCGACGGCGAGCGGGAGGTACCGGAGGCCAGGCGCCGAATCCGCCTCTCGGATCATGTCCCTGTGCGGGCACGTTTCCACCGATTGCCCAGCGGGCATCGTTCGACTACAGGTGTTTTTATCGGCGGCCAGGACGCCGCCGCGTCCTGAGGGACGGCCCCCGAACAACTCAAGGAGAGGAACCATGGCTCAAAAGGGATCCACATCGAAGTCGGGGTCGCAATCCGGGGCCGACGCCTCGTGGCCCGAAAAGGGTGTGCAGGTCGTGCGCGACGCGCTCCAGCAGGGCGTGGCCGCTCCGATGAACCTGGTGATGTTGTCGCGCGAGCGCATCCAGGAGGTCATGGACGACGCCGTGCAGCGGGGACGCATGACCCGCGACGACGCGAACGAGACCGTCCAGCGCCTCGTCCAGCGCGGCCGCAAGCAGACCGACGACTTCCTCGAGAACCTCGAGGGTCTGCTCAACCGCACCCGGGACGGCGTGGAGGAGCGGACCACAGGCGCCCGGCAGGCGGCCGCGGATCGAACCGACTCGGCACGCAAGCAGGCCGAGGCGACCGCCGGCAAGGCGACCCGCCAGGCGCGAGACACGGCCGAGCCCGCCCTGCGCGAGGCAGACAAGTTCCGCCGCGCCGCCGGTGTCGGGAGCTTCCCGATCACGGCCTACGACGAGCTGACCGCCGCGCAGATCAAGACCCGGCTGACCGATCTCACGCCGGCTCAGCTGCGCGAGGTCCGCGAGTACGAGAAAAAGCACGGCAACCGCAAGACCGTGCTCAGCGCCGTCGAGAGCAAGCTCAGCGAGTAACCACTCGCGCGTGCCACCCGCCCCCGCGAGCCTGCGGGGGCGGGTGGTGCATGCGCAGGCCTGCGACCATGCTGCGGTGGCCTCGGGCGCGAACACCAGCAACCGCCCCGCCCGCGGCACGCAGCTCGATCTGACGATCGAAAGCCTCGCCTACGGCGGCCGGGGAATCGCCCGCCACGACGGGCTCGTGGTGTTCGTCACAGGAGCGCTGCCGGGCGACCGCGTCCGCGCCGAGGTAACGAAGTCCAAGCGCAGCTTCTGTGAAGCAAACGTCACCGAGCTGCTGGATCCCAGCCCGGAGCGCGTGCCCTTCGACGGGACACCGGACCCGGGCGCCCCGTGGGCGGAGCTCGCCTACGAGCGTCAGATGGAGGTCAAGCAGGAGCAGACAGCCGAGGCCCTGAAGCGGATCGGCGGGCTCGAGGGCTTCGAGCTCGAACCGATCGAGCCGGCCGAGAGCCGGTGGCGCTACCGCAACAAGTTCGAGTACTCCTTCGGGACCGACGACGACGGGCAACTCGTCCTCGGGTTTCACGCCCGGGGCCGGTGGGACACCGTCGTCGACGTTGACGACACGCCGCTGGCCTCCGAGCGCGGCAACGAGATCCGCAACGAGGTCCGCGCCTGGGCCCGCGAGATAGGGCTCGACGCCTACGACAAGCGCGGGCGCTTCGGCGTGCTGCGCAACCTCATCGTCCGCGAGGGCATGCGCACCGGCGAGTTCCAGACGCGGCTCGTCATGTCCCCCGCCGAGATCCCCGAGCCGCCGGTCGACCTCGTGACGACCGTCCAGGGCGACTCCGGCTCTACCGAGGGCCCGACCATCGTGCGCGGCAACGAGTACCTCCACGAGGAGCTCTGCGGACTGCGGCTGCGGATCGCTCCCGAGGCGTTCTTCCAGACCAACACCGAGATGGCCGAGCGGCTGTACGGGATCGCCGCGGACTTCGCCGGGCTCACCGGCTCCGAGCTCGTCTACGACCTGTTCTGCGGGATCGGCACCCTGGGCCTGACGATGGCCAGCCGGGCCCGGCACGTCTGGGGCCTGGAGATCGTGCCCGAGGCCGTGGAGGACGCCGAGCACAACGCCCGCGCGAACAACCTGACGAACACCCGCTTCGTCGCGGGCAACGTCCGCACCGCCCTGCGCCCGCTGATCGAGCAGGCGGGCAAGCCCGACGTCGTGGTCCTCGACCCGCCCCGGGCGGGCCTCTCGGCCAAGATGATCCGGCGCGTCATCGAATGCGAGGCGAAGCGGATCGTCTACGTCAGCTGCAACCCGACGACGCTGGCACCCAATGCCGCCCAGCTGGTCGAGGCCGGGTACGCGCTGCGCACGGTCCGCCCTGTCGATATGTTCCCGCAGACCCCGCACATCGAGTGCGTGGCGCTGCTCGAGCGCGCATAGAATCGTCGGCATGCGCGCTGTGACCATCGCCGACGGCGAGCTGCAGATCGCCGAGCACCCCGACCCGTCACCGGGTCCCGGGGAGGTGCTCGTGCGGGTCCGAGCCGCCGGCATCAACGGGGCAGACATCCTCCAGCGGGCGGGCCAGTACCCCGCGCCCCCCGGCAGCCCCGACGACATCCCCGGGCTCGAGCTGGCCGGCGAGGTGGCTGCCCTGGGCCAAGGCGCGCGGCGGTTCTCCGAGGGTGACCGCGTGATGGGCATCGTGGGCGGTGGCGGCCAGGCCGAACTGGCCGTCGTCCACGAGCGACAGCTGATGCCGGTCCCCGAGGCGCTGGACTGGCCGCAGGCCGGCGGCGCGGCCGAGGTCTTCACCACCGCCCACGACGCGATCGTCACCCAGGCCGGATTGCTCTCGGGCGAGCGCCTGCTCGTCCACGGCGGCGCGGGTGGCGTCGGAACCGCGGCGGTGCAGCTGGGTCGCACACTCGGCGCGCGCGTCACGGCCACCGTACGTAACCCCGACAAGCGCGACGCGGTCGAGCAGCTCGGCGCCACGGCCATCGACCCCGAGGGCTTCGCCGACACCGGCCCCTACGACGTGGTCCTCGAGTTGATCGGCGCCCCCAATCTCGGCGGCAACCTCAAGGCCCTGGCCACCGACGGCCGGATCGTGATCATCGGCGTCGGCGCCGGCCCCAAGACCGACATCAACCTCTTGGCCCTGATGGGCAAGCGCGCGACCCTCCGCGGCTCGACCCTCCGAGCCCGCCCCCTCGAGGAGAAGGCGCTCACCGCCCGCCGCATGGAATCCGAGGTCCTCCCGCACCTGCAGTCAGGCACCCTGAAGGTCCCAGTCGAGAAGACCTTCCCCCTGGAAGGCGCCACCGCCGCCTACGAACGGTTCACCGAAGGCGGCAAGCTCGGCAAGATCGTCCTGACGATCAACGACTGACGCGCGAGCTCCCGCTACAGCGCCGGGGCACCTTTCCAGTCAACCCCGACAGCCGTACTGAGGCGCCGACTCGGGTGCCTCAGTACGGCGGGTAGTCCTCGTACCAGTCGCCCAAGACCTTGAAGGCGCGCCAGAAGGCGCCCTTGGCCGTTTCGCCGTCGAGCGCGCCGTCGATGTCGGGGACAAGCAGCACGTCGGTGGTCGGCGTGAACCGCTGGATCCGCCCGATGGCCGGGGCGACCGGGCGGGCGAGCGGGACCGCCAGGGTGTTGAGGACCTCGAGGGCCGGCTCGCCCATGACGACCACGATGGCCGGGGCGACGATGGCCAGTTCCTGCACGACCCGCTCGACGCACTCGTCGGCCGCGAGGGCGGGGTCGGCGGCCGGGCACTTCGCGCACACCGTCCCGTAGACGACGGTCGGGTCGATGCCCAGCCGCTTGAAGCACTTCATCAGCGCCGAGCCGGCGCGGCCGTAGTAGGCGACGCCCTCTTCGACCTCCGCGGCGGTCGGTCCGTACTTGAGCATGAAGACATCGGCCTGCGGGTGGCCCGAGCCCAGGACGGGCATCATGTTTCCGCGCGGGCAGTGCGGGCAGTCCTGCAGCTCGTGGGTGAGCTGGTTGAGCTCGCGGATCGCTCGCTCCAGGTACTTCTCTCGGATCTCGTCGTCGGTGGCGGGCATGGCCGCGGGATGTTTTGGCCGCCGGGGACCATCTCCCTTCCCCTGCACCAAGTCTTGCCGCCGCCCGGTTCGCCCCATGGTCGATCCCGGCCCCGTGCCGCCTACTGCGCCCGCGCCGCCCGGGCCTGCTTGGCGGCTCGGGCCCGCTTGGTCGGCCCCTGGGTCTGCAGCCATTTGAGCGCCTGCACGTAGACGATGTTGCGGTGCTTGCGGACGATGTCGGCGTCGCGCATCGCCTGGACGAACTCCTCGGGACCGTCGAAGTCGTGCAGGCGGATCCGCACGCTGCCGAGTGCCTGCACCACGTGCCCGTCGGACCCGGCGCCGGGGATGATCCGGTACTTGGCCGCGAACCGCACGGCCTCGTCGTTGAACGACGACAGCGTCACCCGGGGGTTGAAGACCTCGAGGATGTCGACGTCCTCCACGACCTCGAGCAGGTGCTCGTAGTCGGGCACGGAGTGCAGGCGGTCGAACGGGTGGGGCATGTAGACGACGCCGCCCTGACGGCGGATCTCGTTGATCGTCGCGCGCATGCTCATGCCGCGCTCGATCTTGGACTTCAGGAACAGCCCGATGACCTCGCCCTCGCCGGCGGTCTTGACCTCCTCGCCCACGATCACCTGGATGCCGCCGACCTCGCGGGCGATCTCCTGCGCCTCGAAGGCTCCCGAGATCTCGTTGTGGTCGGTGACGGCGATCGCTCCGAGGCCGACCTCCTTGGCCGTCTCGACAAGCTCCCGCGCGGGCGTGGCGCAGTCGGGCGAGTGGTCGGTGTGCATGTGCAGGTCGCACTCGATCTCCCGCCGACCCTGGAGCCGCTTGCGAACGGCCAGGCGACCCTCGGGATCGTGGCGGCGGGCGGCGATGGTGCGGTAGATGTCCGAGAGCTCGTCGGTCACGACGGCCCACGAGCGCGACGCGGCCGGGGTCGCCGCCCGGCGAAGCTCCTCACGCAGGGCCTCGTCGTCGAGCACGAGACGGAGCTGGTCGCCCAGCAGGTGGGCGTCGCCGATCGTGAACAGGCGACCCCACGTGCCATCGGCCACGGTCTCGGTATAGCGGTCAAGCCGCGAGACGACCGGGACCGCGCCGGCCACCAGGGCCGAGCGGATCATTCCCGGGTCGGGGGCGACACCCGTCGAGGCGGCGCACATGACATCCGCGGTGCCGAGCAGCTCCTGGGGCGTCGTCTCCCATCCTCCCGTAACCACGACTCGTTGCTGCAGCGCCCGGTTGAGCCGGATGGCCGAGTCGTCGCGGCGGTCGGACCAGATCGTGGCCCGCCACGGCCGATCGGTGGGGAGCCGGCGCAGGGCTCGCATGAACAGGCGCAGCGCCCCCCGCTCCTCCGTGGCGCAGTAGACGAGGTGGGGCGCGCCGTCGTCCCGCGTCGCCGCCGGGGCGTCGGCTCCGGGTGCCACCACGGTCCGGGACCCGGGGAAGGTGCGATCCAGCAGCTCGGCGGTCGCGACATAGCTCGTGGTGCGCGCGTCGATCCGCCCGTAGAGCAGCTCGGCCACCGGCCGGCCGAGCAACGTGGTCAGGATCCGCTCCTGAGGCTCGTGGAAGGTGGCGACGTTCAGGGCCCGGGAGTGGCGCAGCGCCGCGTGCGACAGGCTCGGGGCGTACGGCTCGTGGACGTGGCAGATGTCGAGCTGCTGGTTCTCCAGCAGCTCCTCGACGATCCGGTTGACGTCGATCGGCAGCGACACCGACGCCGCCTGGCTGCCACCCGTGGGCAGGGGGATCGCCCCGCCGGCGGTGAGCACGCGGACCTCCCCAGGGCGGGCGAGCGGGGTGCCGTCAGCGGCCGCCTCGCGGATGCGGACGCGGTCGGCGCGGATCTCCTCCAGCGACTCCGACGGTGCAACCACGAGCACCGCGTGCCCGCGTCCGGCCAGCTCCTGCGAGACACGATCGACGTACTCGTTGACCTCGTGCCGGGTGCCCCAAGCGTGCGGGGTGACCTGGGCGATGGCGAGGGGTTCGTCGGCCACGCCGCCAGCATAGTCGCGCCCGGGGCGCGGGATCGGTGGCCCGGGCTACTCCTTGGCCTCGGCGCTCTCGGCCGCCTTCTTCGCGCTCTCGGCCTTGGTACCCGCCTGTGCCTTGCCCTTGGCCCCCTTGGGATGGTTGGCGATGAACTCCTCGGTCATCTGCCGCGCCTCGGGATCGGGGCGCTGGCTGTGCGGCGACTTCATCAGGTAGCTGGAGGGGCCGTCGAGCTGCCCGGCGATGCCGTTGTCGAGCGCGAGCTTGATCAGGCGCGTCGCGTCGATGACGATGCCGGCCGAGTTCGGCGAGTCCCAGACCTCGAGCTTGAGCTCGACGTTGAGCGGCACGTCGCCGAAGGCCTTGCCCTCGACACGGATGTGCGCCCACTTGCGGTCGGTCAGCCACGGCACGTAGTCCGACGGGCCGATGTAGACGTCGTCGGCCGGCAGCTCGTGGTCCATGATCGACGTGACGGCGTTGGTCTTGGAGATCTTCTTGGACTCCAGCCGCTCGCGTTCGAGCATGTTGTAGAAGTCCATATTGCCGCCGACGTTCAGCTGCGAGGTGCGCATCAGCTTCACGCCGCGGTCGCCGAACAGGCGGGCGAGCTGGCGGTGCACGATGGTCGCGCCGACCTGCGACTTGATGTCGTCGCCGATGATCGGCACGCCGGCCTTGCGGAAGCGCGCCTGCCAGTAGTCCTCGCGAGCGATGAACACCGGCATGCAG
>JBPCPM010000144.1:0-22774 GCA_050999155.1 Solirubrobacterales bacterium | reverse complement strand
GGTGTCGACATCGAGCGGCTGCTCGCCGCGCCGGGCCCGCCGCCGGTTGGAGGCGATCACGAGCTGGCGGACCTCCTCGCGCAGCGCGGGGTCGACCGGCGTGGCCGGGCGGGGCGCGGTCGGGTCGCCGGGCGTGGGGGCCGCCGAGCGTGGGCCCGTGTCCTTCGGGACGCGGGGCCTGCGGTCCGACGGGTCCCACGTCGCCCGCTTCATGGGTGGCAGGCCGGCTCGCGTGCGCTGGGCGGCGCGCGTGTCCGAGCCCGGACCGCCGCCAAGCTCTCCCATCCGGCGGTTCACCTCGGTGGTGACGTCCAGTGGCTGATCGCCTCGCGCCTCGCGCCTGGCGTTGGCGGCCTCGACGTGCTGGCGCATCTCGGTGCGCAGGGCCGGGTCGGTGGGGGAAGGCGCTCGTGGCGTGCGGCGCTGCGAACGCGCCGGGCGGGCGTTCAGCCGCGTCATCTCCGCCTCGACGTCGATCGGCTCCCCGCCACGTCGCACGCGCGCCCGGGAGGTCGCCTCCAGCATCGCGCGCATCTCCGCTTGGCGCTGGCGTGCTTCCTCGGCGGGACTCAGCTCCGGTTCCGCGTCGACTTCCATCGACAGCCCCGTGCGGCCCACGTCGTCCAGCGCGGTGCCCGCGCCGGCAAACAGGATCGCCGCCGCCGGGACGGCCAGCAGGAAGATGACGATGAACCACTCGCCGGTCTCGATCGCCAGCGGCACCGAAAGGGAAGCGATCACGTCCATGGGGCCAGGGTACCCACGGCCAGGGTGGGCCCGGCGGGGTCGGTGAACCGGGCTCGCGCCGCCCGGAAGCGGGGTGCTCGATGCGCGCGGGTGGCGGGAGTCCGCATGGGTCGCTACTCTTGCCGTTGACTGACCAATCAGTCGGGCCCAAGGGCCCGTCAAATTCGGCGTCGCAGCCGCAATTCGCGCGCACCGACCCCCGCCGTGATCGCATTCACACAAAGGAGCCAGTCGTGGTCGACTTCACGCTGACCGACGAGCAGAAGGACCTGCGCGAGCTCGCGCACACCTTCGCCGAAAAGGAAATCCGTCCCGTTGCCTGGGAGTACGACCGGGACTCCACGTTCCCGCACGACATCTTCAAGCAGGCCTGGGAGATCGGCCTGCTCAACACCCACATCCCCGAGGAGTACGGGGGGCCGGGTCTCGACTACCTGACCGGCTGCCTGATCGAGGAGGAGCTCGGCTGGGGCTGCTCCGGGATCGCCACCTCACTGACCTGCAACGGCCTCGCCTCGGCCCCCGTCGCCCTCGGCGGTACCGAAGAGGTCAAGAAGAAGTACCTGGGCCAGCTCATCGAGGAGCCCGCGATGGCCTCGTTCTGCCTCACCGAGCCCGACGCCGGCTCGGACGTGAGCGGGATGAAGACGCGCGCCGTCAAGAAGGGCGACAAGTGGGTCATCTCCGGCTCCAAGTGCTTCATCACCAACGGCTCACACGCCGACTGGTACACCGTCTACGCCAAGACCGACGCCGACAAGGGCCATCGCGGGATCTCCGCGTTCGTCGTGCCCAAGGAGGCCGGCGTGATCGTGGACAAAAAGGAGGACAAGCTCGGACAGCGCGCCTCCGACACCGCCCTGATCACCTTCGACGAGTGTGAGGTCCCCGCCGACCACCTGCTCGGCGAGGAGAACAAGGGCTTCAAGCTGGCGATGATGACCCTGGACCGCACCCGCCCGGGTGTGGCCGCCATGGCCGTCGGCATCGCCCGCGCCGCGTTCGAGTTCGCCGCCGAGTACTCCAAGGAGCGCGTGCAGTTCGGCGTCCCCATCGCCATGCACCAGGCGGTCGCCTTCATGATCGCCGACATGGCGACCAAGATCGAGGCCGGCCGGCTGCTGACCTGGAGCTCGGCCTCGCTGCTGGACCGCGGGTTGCGCAACACGCTGGCCTGCTCGCACGCCAAGCGCTTTGCCGCCGACTCCGCCATGGAGGTCGCCACCGACGCCGTGCAGGTCTACGGCGGGTACGGCTTCATCAAGGAGTACCCGGTCGAGAAGCTGATGCGTGACGCCAAGATCATGCAGCTCTACGAAGGCACGTCGCAGATCCAGCGGCTTGTCATCGCCAAGGAAGTGTTGATGGGCCGTCAGGTCGAGGAGAAGGCTGTCACCTCGGTCTAGGCGAGCGGGCGTGTGGTGGGCGGGGGGCCGGGGCCGGGCGCCCCGGCGGCGGAGGGCACTCCGTCCGTCCGCCACCTCGGTGCCGTTGGGGGGGCCGGACTTGCCGGGGCACCCGGCCCCAGCCCCCCGCCCGAACGCCGGTTCGGCCTGGCCAGTCGAGGGCGACGTAGGTGAGGCCCAGGCCCCCCGCTCGAACGCCGGTTCGGCCTGGCCAGCCGACGGCAAGAGCGAGGGAGGGTCCCCCGGCGGGGTCGCGATATCGTCGGGGCGTGTCGTCGTATGAGGCCCAGCCGGAGGATCTGCCGCCGCTCGAGCTGACGCAGTTGCGCGAGCTCGACGTCGTCGAGCCCGACCACCCGGACCGGCCCGCCCATGTGGCCGAGGCGAGCGGGATCGCCAAGCGCGGCGACTGGGTGTACGCGGTCGGCGACGACATGCTGCACCTGTCGGCCTTCCGGCTATCCAGCGAGGAGCCGGGCACCCTGCGCAAGGCCCTGACGGGGGAGCTGCCCACCGACGAGGACGAGCGCAAGGGCGAAAAGCCCGACCTCGAGGCGATCGGCGTGATGCCGCCGTTCCCGGGACACCCTCACGGCTTGATCCTCGGAATCGGCTCCGGTTCCGACGACTCCGGCCGGGCGCGGGACCGCGGGTTCGCGTGGTCGTTCGACCGCGACGGTTCGCTGCGTGGGGAGCCGATGGAGATCGACCTCAACCCCGTCTACACGCTGCTGCGCTCCGAGATCGACGGGCTGAATATCGAGGGCGCCGCCGTGGTGGGCGACAGGCTGTGGCTGCTGCAGCGCGGCAACCGTGGTGGGCCCAACGCCGTGGCCGAGCTGTCGCTGCGTGAGGTCGAGCGGTCGCTGCACTCGGACCTGGAGATCGACGCCCACGAGCTGGCCGACCTGCGGACCTACGACCTCGGGGATCTCAACGGCGTCCCGCTGTGCTTCTCCGACGGGGCTGCCCTGCCCACCGGCGAGCTCGTCTTCACCGCCTCGGCCGAGCGCGACGAGGTCGCAGACGGCGAGGACGAGATCGAGGGCTCGGTCGTGGGCACCATCGAGCCCGACGGCACCGTCCGCCGCCTACGGACGATCGACCGCCGCTGGAAGGTCGAGGGCGTACACGCCACCCTCGACACGGGGGTGCTCGACCTGCTGTTCGTCTGCGACCAGGACGATCCCGATCACGGGTCGCCGCTGCTGTCGGCCACGATGCCGCTCGACGGTGACCATGAGCGGTGAGTCGCGCCTACCTCTCCCCGGAGCACGCCGGGCGAACCTGGGGCTCGCGAGCGTGCTGGCCGTCACGGCGCTGCTCGTGGGCGCGGGCCCCGCAGGGGCCGCTGGCCCCGGCGAGGGCGGCTGCCGGCCCGCCGAAGACCGGTCGGGCGATTTCGACTCCGGGCTGGCCTGTGAGTACCTGCTGGGCCAGGTCCGCTTCGGCCCCAGGCCGGCGGGCTCAGCGGCCAACCGGGTGCAGGCGCGGTGGATCGCCCGGCGCCTGCGCGGAGCCGGCGCCCGTGCCGTGCGCACCCAGACCGGGCGCCGCAACGTGGTCGCCCACGTCCCCGGGACACGCCCGGGCACGATCGTGCTCGGCGCCCACCACGACACGCTTCGCGAGGACGGGTTCGTCGGGGCCAACGACGGCGCCTCCGGCGTCGCGGTCGTGCTGGCCATCGCCCGCGCGCTTCCTCGGCGGGTCGAGGGCCCGGCCATCCGGATCGTGCTCTTCGACGCCGAGGAGGCCAGGCACCCACGGCCGTTTTCCGTCGACGGGATGCGTGGGAGCCGCCGCTACGTGGCACTGGCCGCGCGGTCCCGACGCCGCGGAGGCTCGCCGCCCCTGCGATCGATCCGGGCCATGGTCCTGCTCGACATGGTGGGCGACTGCTCGCTGCATATCCCGCGGGAGTCGAACTCCGATCGCGGCCTGTACGGCGCCTTCGAGGGTGCGCCGTTCACTGGCGCCCGGGGGGCGGTGCTCGACGATCACATCCCCTTCCTGCGCGCCGGGATCCCGGCTGTGGACCTGATCGACTTCACCTACGGATCGCAGAGCTCTCCCGGCCGCTTCTGGCACACCACCGCCGACACGCCGGACAAGGTCTGCCAGTCGAGCCTGGACATGGTCGGCGAGGCCGTGCTGCGTGGTCTACGGAGGATCGCCCGCGACCTCGGCTAGCGAGCAGCGTCCCTGACTTTCGGCACGGCAGGGGTGTTCGATCTCAGGGACGCCGGGCGGCGGCCGAGGCTCAGCTTTCGGCGTCAGCCGAGTCGCCGATGCCGGTGCTGTCGTCGGTGGGAAAGCACATCGCGCAGAACGCGGTCCCGAGGTCGCTGAGCTCCAGCCGCGAGCGACGGACCGAGGTCTTGAGGCTCGGTCCGCTGGAGGTAAGGTCGCTGACCCGCGGCTGGGCCTCGAGCACCTCGTAGAGGGTCTCGTCTTCCAGCGGATCGTGAGGGATGCGGATCACCCCGAGCCGCTCGAGGTTGTCGAGGTAGGCGTCGCACAGCTCGACGTGGCGGCACCCCGCCTGCTCGGCGACCAGGGAGACGCGCAGCGCGGCCTCGCGCCGCTCGTGGCCGAACGCGGTCGTCTCGAGGACGTCGACGATCGGCTGCGGACCCTCGAGCTCGAGCAGGCGCAGGATCCGTGCCTCGTCGGGGGCGAGCTGCTCCAGGATCAAGGCGAATGCGGGGTGGGGGGCTTCCGCGTCGCCGAGGCGGCTGGAGTGGCGCAGGAGCTCCTCTCCCCGGTCACGCAGGATCCGGGCGGTGGTCGGCTTCTCGGGGTCGGTCCCCTGTGGTGCCTCGTCTCCGGGACGGGGCGACAGGCGGTGGACGCGGTCTTCGAGCTCGGCCACGCCGATCAGCTCGCGCAGGACCGCCAGGACATCGTCGGTGAGCTCGGACAGCAGCTGGTCGGGGGGTTCGCCGTCG
The DNA here is from genome assembly GCA_050999155.1 of Solirubrobacterales bacterium. Classification (GTDB taxonomy): domain Bacteria; phylum Actinomycetota; class Thermoleophilia; order Solirubrobacterales; family 70-9; genus JBPCPM01. The sequence continues at coordinate 17,670 of JBPCPM010000144.1, read as the reverse complement.
CGGACCGCCTGCCACAGCCGGCGCCGCGCGGCATCGGCCGACCCTGCGCCCCATTCGGCGGCCCGCAGGCTGGTGCGCACCGACTGGGTGACGGTCAGGCGGGCGATCCCCGTGGCCATGCCGAGCCGGCTGCGAGGCCGGGGGTGGCTGTCGTCGGCCATCAGAAGACCGTCGCGATCTGCAGGATCCCGGCGAACAGGCCCAGCACGCTGCCGACGGCGATCAGCTGCCACTCGTCCTCCTCGAAGGCCGATCGCAGGAGCTCAGCGAAGTCGGTCGCCGGCAGGGCGGCCATCCGTTTGGCCATCAGCCCCCGCAGGACGGCCGAGCGTTCCTCGTTGAACTCCGGGTCGGTGAGGGCGTCCTCGGCCGGCTCGACCGCCGCGACGGCCAGCTCGTCGCGGACGGCGTCGTACTCGCGGCTGCCCACGGCCAGCCTCACGGCCGGCTGCACCTGGCCGAGGGCCTCGTCGATGGACGGGCGCAGCCGGGAGCGCATCAGCTCGCGCGTGCGGTCGTTCTTGGGCCCGTGCATCAGTTCCTGCGCGAGGTGTCGCATTGTCAGCACGTCGTCGGTGATGATCGAGGCGTAGGTCTCGGCGACCTCGTCCTGGCGGCGCAGGAACAGCCCCTGGATCGTGAACGGCCCCACCTTGCGCGGCCGTACGGGGCGGAAGATGATGTTCAGGGCCAGCCAGTTGGTCGCGTAGCCGACGAAGGCCCCGAACACGGGAAGGATCCAGAAGAACGGGAAGGCGATGTACGCCCCCATCTGGACCAGGCCGAGGACGAAGCCGAAGGCGCCGCCGGAGTAGACGATGAAGCGGAACTCCCGCTCACCGACGTCGGAGAAGATCCGGTTGCACAGGATCGGATTCTCGCCCATGTGGCGGACCACCATCAGCTTGAGGTCCATCAGCTGGTCGATGTGCTCCCCGATCGCGGCCGTGATGTCGTGCATGATCTCCGGGAGCTGGGACTGGACCCGGGTGTGGACCTCCTCGCGCAGCTCGGGGCCGAGGTCCCCCCACAGCGACGGATGCTCTCGGCGGATCGTCTGCTCGGTCAGCTCCCGGATGTCCTGCCGGGAGTGGGCGACGATGTGCTCGGCGATCCGCTCGGGATCGAGCTCCGCGTAGAACTCCTCCATGTCGCCGAGCTTGGCCAGGCCGGTGTCGACGGAGATGCTGCCCATCTTGGCCGCCTTGGCGGGGATCACCCCCTGCCATTTGAACGGGCCGATGCCCCGGGGCTGCATGGGCCGGAACATCATCCGCACGGCAAGCCAGTTGGTGGCGTAGCCCACGAGCGCCGCGATCAGCGGGATGGCGCCGACCTTGATGACTTCGGAAATGGCCAATACGCAGGGCACCCTCTGCGCACCCTACGGCCGGGCAGGCCCCCCCGACAAGCGGCAGGTCGCCGCGCTCAGCGGTCGACGCGGACGTACACGGACTCCGACCGGGCAGCGACGTTGCGCTTGTCCGAATGGGTGCGCACGGTTAGCCGGTACAGGCCGGGCCTGGTGAGCCTGACCTTCTGCGAGTAGCGGCCGCGGCGGATTGCCCCGCGGACCTTCGCCGACCGCACGTAGGTGCCCTTGCTGCTGCGGTCGACGATGACCGTCATCCGGCGGTTGACCCGTGGGCGCATCTCGCCCCTGATGACGGCCGAGCGCCCGCGACCGATGCGCGAGCTGTCCAGCCGAGCGGTCACGGTCGAGCGGACCTGCAGGCCGACCGGGGCCGAGCTGATCGCCGGGACCCCTGGGAATCCGGGGAAGCGGGCCCGGACGTCGCGTGTGTAGGCCGAGCGGATCGGGGTCCGGAAGCTGCCGTCGGCGCCGGTGGTCGTTGAGGCCAGGCGCCGCCAGGACCCCGTACTCGACCGGTACTGGATCTCGAGGGGCCGCTCCGCCGGCGAACGGCCGTCTGTGAGGCGCAGGGCGCCCGCGATGACCGCCTCCTCTCGAAAGCTCGTGCGGGGGGTCTCGAGGCTCGCGGTGAGCCGGCCCGAGAGGCTGGGCGCGATCTGGGCGGCGCGCCGGCGGATCTCGGGCAGCTGGGCGTACAGGGCGTTGCCGGGGCACGCGGTCGAGTCGCCGTCGCGGTGGCCACTGATCCGTGAGAGGGAAACCTTCCTGCCGCTGGGGTAGCGGTTCATCGAACCGCCGCCCGAGGTCACGGTCACCGTCCCCTCGACGGGGACCCCGTGCAGGCTGAGCTTCCAGGCCAGCAGACCGGCTACCGACTCGATGACCTCGGGGCTCGCGGCGACCGAGCTGTGGGTCCCGATCACCGAGATCCCGGTCGAGAAGGCGTTGTAGCCCTGCGCCTGGGCGCCGATCACGGCCTGGTCGATGCCACCGGCCCGGCCCTCGAACAGCTGCCCGTAGCGGTCGACGAGGAAGTTGTAGCCGACGTCGTTCCATCCGAGGACGTTGCGGTGGTAGTGGGCGATCCCGCGCACGATCCCGGCGGACTCGTCGGGCCGGTAGACGTTGGCCGAGACCGTGTGGTGGACGAAGCCCAGATCGACCCGGCCGAAGGCGGGGGCGCTGCGCGGGCTGGCCACGCTCCCGGTCGCCCAGCCGGAGCGGGGGATGATGGCCGGGGGCTCGAGCCCCAGGACGGGGTCGCTGCCCTCGGGAACCGCCTGGGCGGCCGATGCCCGGGTGCCCGAGCGCGTCCCGGCAACGAAGTGGGCGCGCAGCCCACCGACCGAGCGGCTCATCCGCAGCTGGAACTGGTCGGCGCGCCCCGTCCAGACGGGTTGCACGCCACGGGGAGGCGGCTCGCCGTCCGGTGCGTGCTCACCGATGCCCGGAGCGTCAACCCACCGGCTCCAGCGGCCACCGCGCCGGCGGGCACGCAGCTGCACGTCGGGCTCGCCGCGTCCCGACCAGGTGAGGCCCAGCAGCTCGAAGCTGCGGGGCGCGTCGAGGACGCCGGTCCGTACGGTCCCGCCGGCGGCACGCGCTGCGGCCTGCGTCCGGGTCGAGATCGGCAGCGAGAAGTCGCTGGTGCGGCCCGCGGCCAGGACGTCGTCGAGCGGCACGGCGCGTGCCACCACGGCTGCCGCGCCCGCCGCGAGCAGGGACCGTCTGGAAAATCTCCCGTCCATCACCGCCCAAGACACATCCGGCGGCGATTCGATGCGGCTTGGGCCGCGATTGCACGAGCCCGCCCCGCGGGGCGACCGCCGTGCCTACAAGAACGTCGAGCGCCGCTTGACGAGGTTGGCGTACAACGTGGTCTGGATGGTCTCGCGGACCTGCTCGGAGAGCTCGAAGATCAGCGACCGGTCCTCGGCCGCCTCGGGCGGGTAGCCCGAGAGGTCGATCGGCTCGCAGAACTCGATCCGCCACCGGGAGGGCAGGGGAATCAGCCCGAGCGGCCCGAGGTGGGGAAAGGTCGGTGTGACCGGCATGTAGGGAGCGCCGAGCATGCGGGCGAGCGTCTGGGATTCGCCCAGCTTGGGATAGATCTCCTCCGAGCCGACGACGGCAACCGGAATCAGGGGGGACCCGGTTCGCAGGGCGACCTCCACGAAGCCGCCGCGGCCGAAGCGCTGCAGCCGGTAGCGCTCGGAAAACGGCTTGCCCGCGCCCTTGACCCCCTCGGGGAACACCATCACCGGCTGCTCGGCGCCCAGGAGCCGCTCGGCGTTCTCCGGTGCGGCAGCCACCCCGCCCACCTTGCGCACGAAGAAGCTCGCCCACGGCACGGAGAAGGCCCAGTCGAGCACCATGAACCGCGGCCAGCGAGGCAGCGGATGCTCGCGCATGATCGCGATGGTCATCATGGCGGCGTCGAACGGGAGCACCCCGGCGTGGTTGGCCACCAGCATCGCTCTCCCGTGGGCCGGAACGTGGTGCACGCCGGTGGCGACGACCCTCCAGTAGTGCTCGTAGAGCCACAGGAAGACCGGGTAGGCGGCCTCGGCGAACTCCTCGTCGAAGCCCCACTCGTCCTCGCGGTAGTCCCCGCGCATCCGGCGGGCCATTCGCTCCACTGCGCGCCGCAGGCTGGCGGGCAGCGAGCTCGCCGCCCACTCGGACGCGGTGATGGGGTCCAGGCCGTCGTCGATGCCGTGGCGCAGCCGGCGCAGGAACTCCAGCGCCTCGGCGATGGTCTCGGACGGGGGCGGCTCGCCGGCAGGGCGCGGCGGTGGCTCGGTCACGAGCCGACCACCCGGGCCAGGGCGTCGCCGACGGTGGGCATGGACACGAGGCTCCGCCCCCCGCGGTGCTCGACGTGGTCTCGCACCGCGGCCTCGGCGTCCCGCGAACACGTGAAGCCGAGCTCCGTGCGCAGGCGCGTGGTGTCCAGGCAGCGCCCGTACCGCAGCAGGCGGACCGCGTCCTCGTAGCGATCGGCGACGCCCAGCTGGCCCGACAGGCGGGCGAACGCGCGCGAGGCCAGCGGGTGGGGGACGGGCAAGGTGGGCCGACCCGCCAGGCGGGTGATGCGGGTCAGGGAGATCATTCCCTCCGGCGCGACGTTGACCGGGCCGGGGATCGGGTGGCGCACCGCAGCGAGCAGCGCGTCGGTGGCGTCATCGACGTGGACGAGCTGCAGGCGGGGGTCGAAGCCGAGCTGGGTCGGGATGACGGGGAGCTCGAGATACCGCGAAACCGGGCTCTGCAGGCCGGGTCCGATCTCGGGCTGGTAGCGCAACACGCAGCACGTCAGGTGGGAGTTGCGGCGGGCGTAGGTGTCGATCATCGCCTCCAGCTCGCCGATGTCGCGCTGAAACCGCGTCCGGAGGGGAAACCGGCCCGCCATCTCCTCCGTGAGGAAGGCGGGGACGGCCGGCTCGGCGCCGTAGATCGCGGCCGAGCCGCGGACGACGAGCGAGCGCAGCGTCGGGGTCCGGTCGCACGCGGCGAGCAGCTGGAGCGTGCCCAGGACATTGATCTCGTGCAGCGAGCCGGCCGGCCGGTGGCGGTCTCCGAACCACGCGATGCCGCAATGGACGGCCGTGTCGGCCCGCGAGCCGGGCATGATCTTTGCGAGCTCGGGCCCTCGCAGGTCCGCTTCGTGGAACTCGGTGCGGGTGAGCTGCGCGCGGGGCGGGCGGCTGTCGACGCCGACGATCGCCTCCACCGCCCGATCGGCTTCGAGGCGCTGGGCGAGTGCCGTACCCCAGTGGCTCCCGATCCCCGTGATCAGGATCCGGCGGGGCACGCGTTAGCTACCTTCAGGTTGACCTTGAGGTTCAGGTTCCGGGGTGCGGCCGGCGGCTGCCCCGTGGAGCCGCCGCTCGAGCTCGGTGACGCGGTCTTGGAGGGTCGAGAGCTCCGAACGCAGCTGACGGACGTCGTCGCCCGACGCCAGCGGCAGATCCTGGACCGCGTCGACGACGCCGTCGACGACGCGCTGGGTGATCCCGGCAGAGGCCTCTCGGGCCTCCTGACCGCGGCGGGCCACCTTGTGCCGGGCATCCTGGCCGCGGCGCGACGCCTCGTCGAGCAGATCGTCCGCGCGCTTGCGGGTCTCTCCGGTGGTTGCCGCGAACGTCCGTTCCACCGCTGTCCGCAGGCGGTCTGGGAGGCCGCCGACCTCGCCTTCTTGGGGAACCTCGCTCACGGTCTCACCAGCTTAGAGGGTGTCCCGGGGCGCCGACAACCCTCCCGGGTGGCCTGCGTGCGCTGCCGGGGCTCTGGTCCGATGGCCTATCGTGCCGCGCCGTCATGCCCATCCACGTGCATCCCACGGCCGAGCTCGCCCCCGACGTCCTGCTGCCGGGCGATCCCGGACGGGCGCTGATGCTCGCACAGCATCTGCTCGAGGCGCCGCGGATGTTCAACCACAACCGGGGGTTGTGGGGCTACACGGGACGTACGCCCGAAGGCGAGCAGCTGACGATCCAGGCCACGGGCATGGGCAGCCCGAGCGCGGCCATCGTGTTCGCCGAGCTGGCCGATCTCGGCATCGAGCGGGCCATCCGCGTCGGGACCTGTGGCGCCCTCGATCCCGAGTTCGGGCTCGGTGAGGTGATCGTCGCCACCGAGGCGTTGGCCGTGGACGGGACGAGCGCCGCTCTCGGCGGGGAGCGGGTGCGCACGGGCGATGCCGGGCTCGGCGCCGCGCTTGCGCGCGGTGCCCGATCGTCCGGCACGCGCATCGTGAGCACCGACCTCTTCTACGACCCGGACCCTGAGCGTGAGCGGGGGTGGCGATCCGAGGGCGCACGGGCGGTCGAGATGGAGGCCGCGGCCCTGTTCACCCTCGGGCGGGAGCGGGGCGTGCGGACCGGGTGTGTGCTGGTTGTCTCCGACCTCGTGGCCGAGCGGCAACGCATCGATGCCGAGGAGCTCGAGCGACGAGCCAAGGCGATGGGCGACGCGGCCCTGGCCGCCCTGCGTGACGATCAGTCCGGGGTGACGTCCAGCGAGGCCTGATCGCGCGGGTGGTCCTGCGTGTCGCCCAGGCGCTTGCGCAGCGCCGCGATGTCGCGGGCCATCTCCTCGAGGGTGGATTCCACGCCCGGTGGCGGGGTGGCGTCGCCCCGGGCGGCCTCGGCGCGGGCCGGAATCTCGACCAGCCGCTGCTCGAGGCGGTCGATCCCGTCTTCGATGGCTTCCAGCCGGTGCGACAGCGAACGCAGACGACGGGTCAGGCGCTCGAGATCGCCGGCCGTGGGCAGGTTCAGGGCGCCGAGGGCCGACTGCTGGGCCTGGGAGGCGCGCTCGCGGGCGCCGAACGCCGTCTGCAGGGCTTGGCTCATGGCCGGGTTCTCGAGCATGGCCTGGACGAACTGGCCCACCGCTTCCTCGCCTCGCTGGGAGATCCGGTCGCGAAAGCCGGGATCGTCGGGGAATTCGGGGCCGCCGGTTGCCATGAACGCCAGACTAGAGGATGAGCAGCGGCGCCCGCCGACCGTGACGATTCGGCCAATTCGCGGCCGCACCACGCAGCGCCTCTATATATATAGGCCTCGTGCCCCCCTTCCGGCCAGCCAGGTGCGCCGCACCACCCGCCAGGCCCGCTATAACCCAAGGTCCCTCCATCGGCGGCCAGGATCCCCACGGGTGCCACCGGGGGCGGTCCAGCGGTCAAGTCCCGCGCCCGAAGCGCCGATTGAAGGATTCAGCGTGTCCGTAGCCACGATCTCGACTCCAGCCCTGTCACCGAGCCCGTTCCCGGGGTCTGTGGCCTGCTCCGCGGCCCCGGAAGGTGCAACCGCCATCCCAGGCCCGGCGGGCAGGTCGGTTGTCCGTTGCACTGACACAACCGAGGGGGTAGCGTTCCCCCGTCGCTTGCCCCAGAACCTTGGCGCGCCCCGGACAGCTGACGGTCGCCGGACCCACACACCACTCATGAACGGGCATCTCAACCGATGAAGGGAAAGCGCGCAGCGCTGGTCGTCTCGCTGGCCTTGCTGGCCGCGGCGCTCGTCGTGGGATCCCTGCCTGCCATGGCGGAGGTCGTGAAGGGCCCGAGGACAATCGTGGGCCAAGGCACCGCCGGCATTGACGTCGACCTTCCGGACGGGATGAATATCCCGACCACGACCACGCCCGGGTCGATCACCGTCTGCTCCGACGGGCTCGACAACGATGGCGACGGCAAGGCCGACTTCAAGGTCAACGGTGTCCGCTCGGATCTCGGCTGCGAGAGCGCCGCCGATACCGACGAGGCCGACGGCCCCGACGGTGCGAAGACCACCGAGGACACGTCCGCGACCGACGAGGACCTCGACGAGGACGAGGGCGGGAGCCAGGAGGTCGGCGAGGACAAGAAGACGAAGAGAAAGAAGAAGTCGAAGTCTGAAGCTGAGGATGAGGCTTCAGGTGAGGCCGGCGAGCGGACTGGCGGCAAGAGGACCAAGTCCAAGTCCCAGCCGGCCGACCGCAACGCGCCGCGCCGCCGCGATGGCGCCCCCACCAAGGCCAACCCCTCGGTCAGCATCACCTCCCCGGGCCCCGCGCCCATCGGTGTTCCCAACTTCATGATCGACCGCTTCCGGATCCCGCCGTTCCTGCTCTCGATCTATCAGGCCGCCGGCATCCAGTACGGCATCCGCTGGGAGGTCCTCGCGGCCATCAACGAGATCGAGACCGACTACGGCCGCAACCTCAACGTCTCCTACGCCGGCGCCCAGGGCTGGATGCAGTTCATGCCCGCGACTTGGAAGGCCTACGGGGTCGACGCCAACGAGGACGGCCAGAAGGATCCCTACAACCCGGTCGACGCGATCTTCGCCGCGGCCCGCTACCTCCGGGCCGCCGGTGGTCACAAGGACCTGCGCAAGGCGATCTTCGCCTACAACCACGCCGACTGGTACGTGGACTCGGTCCTGCTCCGGGCCCGGGTGATCGGCCGCCTGCCCGGTGATTTCGTCGGCTCGCTCACGGGTCTGACCCAGGGCCGGTTCCCGGTCGCCGCCAAGGCCAAGTACGCCAACGAGATCGACGCCAAGGACGCCAAGCGCCGCGCCAAGCCGCGCTCGCGCGGCAAGGCGGGCAACCGCGCCGACATCGTCGACGCCAACGAGGGTCGGAGCGACATCGCCATCTTCGCCCGTCGCGGAGCCCCGGTGGTTGCCGTCAACGACGGGGTCATCCTCAAGGCCGGGACGTCCAGCAAGCTCGGCCGCTACGTCAAGCTCCGCGACGTCTACGGCAACGTCTACACCTACTCCGGCCTGGGTCGCCTTGCCAAGGCCTACGCCGTCCCGAAGGAGCGCAAGCTCAGCGCCGACGACTTCAAGCTCGTCAAGCCGCGCAAGGACGATGCACCAGACGGCCCCGCCTCGGGCAAGTCCGCCAAGGGACAGATCGGTGGAGCCAAGGGCACCACGGTCTCCAGCGGTCGCGCCAGCCGCACCGCGGCCCGCGTCGCCCGCCGCGCCGCCTCCAGCGCCGAGGCCGACACCGGCGCCAACAGCGAGGACTCCCGCGACCGGCTCTTCGCCTACCCCGAGCGTCCGCGCAACGCCGAGATGGCCGAGGTCACCGGTCAGCTCGACGCCCTCCTGGCGGCCAAGCTCCCGGGCTACGCGACCTTCTCGGCCTACTTCACGAAGGCTTTCAAGTTCGACCGCACGACCATGGACCTCAAGCGGCTGCGCAAGGGCGCCAAGGTCCCGGCCGGCACCGTCCTGGGTCGGATCGGCAAGACCTCCGACGACAAGGCCCCGCACATGACCTTCGCGGTCAAGCCGACCGGCGACGATGCCCCGGAGATCGACCCGAAGCCGATCCTCGACGGCTGGAAGCTTCTCGAGTCGACGGCCATCTACCGCGCCGCCGGAGAGAACCCCTTCATCGGCGACGAGAAAAACGCTTCGATCGGTCAGATCCTGCTGATGAGCAAGTCAAGCCTGCAGCAGCGGGTGCTCGCCGACCCGAACATCTCGATGTACGCCTGTGGCCGCGACGACGTCAAGAGCGGCCGCATGGACCGCCGGGCGCTGGCCAACATGGCCTACCTCGGGGCTCGCGGCTACCGCCTCGGCATCACCTCGATGCGCTGCGGACGTGATAACAGCATCACGACCTCCGGCAACGTGTCCAACCACTCCTTCGGAGGCGCCTTCGACATCGCCACGATCAACGGCCGCTCGGTCCTGGGCAACCAGAAGCGTGGCTCCGCTGTCGAGGCCCTGGTCAAGGACGTCATGAAGCTCCAGGGCAACCTCCGACCGGACGAGCTCATCTCCCTCTATGACTTCGGCGGACCCAGCTTCGCCATGGCCGACCACGCCGATCACGTGCACGTCGGCTACCGCCCGGCCTTCCGGACCGGCAAGGGCAAGCAGGTCGCGCAGATCCTCAAGCCGAAGCAGTGGAAGCGCCTGATCGGTCGCCTGTACGAGATCGACAACCCGACGGTCCGCAAGAAGCCCTCGAGGGCCGCGATTCCCGCCAAGAAGCGCTCGCGCCGCTAGGCCACTGGCGCCGCGCCGCGCTCGTCGGTGTCCTCCAGCTTCCCCTTCGTGCAGTTCGAGTTCCCGGGCCGGCTCGGTCCCCCGGACGGCCGCTACCTGCTGCGCACCCCGAGCCGCGACGAGGAGCGGACCGAGCACCCCACGGTCCTCGTCCTCAAGACCTACGGTGTGGCCTCCCCGTCGAGGTTCCGCCGGCGACGGCGGGGGAGCGGGCCCCCGGAGGCCGAGCAGATCCCGCTGACCCGCGCCACCGTGGTTGACGCGGATCCCCTGGCCGGCGACGAGGCGGCGCAGGAGTGGATCGCCCGGGCCGAGCGCAGCGACGAGCTGCGCGACACCCTGGTCACGACCGCTTTGGCTCACCTCAACCGGCTGCTCCACGGGCAACGCGCCGCTGCGGCCGACCCGCGTGTCCACGACGTGGTCGAGGAGCAGGCCACAGCCATCCGCCTCGGGTTCGGAACGGGCGACGAGGTGGCCGATGGGCGCTGGACGGAAGCGGGCCAGGCGCAGAAGCGCCGTCAGCGCCCGTCGACCGACGACCTCCGCCCCCAGGAGCGGCTCGCCGCCTTTCTCAAGGGGGCCGAGGAGGTTGACCCATGCGAGACCCTCGTCCTGCGGTGCCGCGCCGATCTCGACGCGGGACGGGTCCGCGAGGCCGCCCTCCAGCTTCGGGTGGCTCTCGAGTCGCTCCTGGCCGACCTCGCCGGGCAGGAGCGGGCGCACGAGGACCAGGCGCGCGACCTGCGTGAACTCACGGCATTTCGCGCGGCGGTGGGCGATGCGGCCAACCAGGCCCTCCGCGGGGACCTCTCCGGCGACCAGGCCGAGCAGGTGACCATGGTTCTCGAGGTGGGCGAGCGGGCCCTCCGCCGGCGCCGCCTGCTCGGACTCTGAGCTCCGGCCCTAGGGAGAGGGCTGCTCTGCGGAGTCGTCCTGCGGCGCCGGAGCGGGTTCATCGCTGTCGGGTTCAGCCGACTTCGGAGCGGCCGGTGCGGGCCCGTCCTTTGGTTGAGCGTCAGGCTCGGGCGTCTTCGACGGCTCAGGTGTGGGAGCCCCGGGCTGCCCGGGCTCTTCCGAGCTGCCGGGGCGCAGCGTCGTCCCGGAGTCGGGGTTGTCGGAGCCGATGGAGGAGATGGGGCGGCCGGTGGCTGACTCGAGAAGGGTGATGGCTGCCAGACCGATGGCGAAGGCCACGGCAGCCGCAGCCAGGGTCAGGGCGATGCCCCGGGGCGTCGTGCGCCGCCACCAGGGGCGTCGGCCGGCGTCTGCGGCCGAGGAGGCTTCGCTGCTGCGAGCGCGCAGGCGCGTGGTGAGCTGCTCTCCCGGGGCAAGCCGCTGCCGGACTGGGCGCGAGCGGCGGGCCGAGAGCTCCGACACATAGGCCCCTCCCATGATCAGCACCGGGGCGAGGGCCGCGCCCGCCAGGGTGCCCGCGATGCCGACTCGAGACCCGACGAGCGCCACGGTGACCGATCCGAGCGACGCCCCGAGCACGCGGCTTACGGGCAGGTGCAGGCGCTCCTCGTCCGGGGCGGCGGCCGGTTCCTCGGGCGCGCCGCCGCTGGTCGCTGGGCTTCCTGGACCGCTCACCGCGCGCACCGGCTGGTCGCGTGCGTCATGCGTCCAGCGCCTCGAGCACCGCGCCGAGGTCGCTCACCACGTCGTGGTCAAGCCGGACGGTCGCCTCTCCGTCGTACGGGGTGGCCCCCTGGGTGATCAGGGCCACCCGGCCGCCCCCACGCAACGTGATCGCGGGCAGGCCGGCAACGGGGTGGACCTCCAGCGACGATCCGACACAGAGGATCAGCTCCGCCGCGGCCGCAAGCGCGAACGCCCGGCTCATCGATTCCTCATCGAGCATCTCTCCGAACAGCACGACGTCGGGTTTGACCGGCCCGCCGCACTCCGGGCAGGGAAGGACCCCATCGGCGAACAGGGCTTCGGCCTCCTCCAGCGCGACGCAGTGGCCGCACACCTGGCAGCTGGAGGTGGCGATGGACCCATGGACCTCGATCAGCTCCCGGGATCCCGCCTTGCGGTGCAGACGGTCGATGTTCTGCGTGATGACGCCGTCCACCAGGCCCCGTCGCTCCAGCTCGGCCACCGCGTGATGGGCATCGTTGGGCTCCTTGTCGCCCAGCATCCCGAACCGGGGCCGGTAGAACGACCAGAACCGCTGAGGATCGCCCCGGAACACGTTGATGTGGGCGACCTCCATCGGGTCGACGTTGGCCCACAACCCCGTCCCCGGACTCCGGAAGTCCGGAATCCCCGAAGGCACCGAGATCCCGGCCCCGGTCAGCACCACCGTGCTGCGCGACGCCCGAATCTGCTCGGCCAGCTGCTCATGCGCGGCGGTGACGGTCACGGGCCAAGCGTACTTCGCAACCGCCTCCGACTCCCACCACGGACCACCATGCTCGCTGAACGATTGGTGGGTCCATAGCGCGGAGAATCGTTCAGCGAGCGGGTGAGCAGCCGGCCACCCGTGCTCGCTGAACGGTTCTCGGCACGGGAGCCCGGAGAATCGTTCACTGAGCGCTCGCCCCGGCCGCCCGGGCGGCCGGGGCTACCGCCCCTTCCACTCCGGATCCCGCTTGCCGAGAAAGGCAGCGATCCCTTCCTTGCCGTCCTCGGAGTTGAACGCGGTCGCGAACCCCTCCGCCTCGAGCTTGAGTCCCTCGTCCAGGTCGCCCTGGGCAGAGACCGTCTTGATCTGCTCGACCGCGATCGGCGCCTGGCCGGCCAGCTTGCGCGCCCACGACAGGGCGGTGTCGAACAGCTCGTGGTCCGGGACGACCGCGTTGGCGAGGCCGTAGTCGTAGGCCTGGGCCGAGGAGATCGACTCGCCGACCAGGTTCATCTCCAGCGCCTTGCCCTCGCCGACCAGGCGAGCCAGCCGCTGGGTGCCTCCGAAGCCGGGGATGATCCCCAGGTTGATCTCCGGCTGGCCGAAGCTCGCGCCCTCCGCCGCCAGGCGGAAGTCGCAGCCCATAGCCAGCTCGCAGCCGCCGCCGAGCGCCAGCGAGTTGACCGCCGCGATCGTCGAGATCGACGAGGTCTCCATGCCGCGCATGAACCCGTGGGCCTTCTCCAGCAGCTCGGCGCCCGAGCTCTCGTCGAGCTGCGTGAACGCCTTGATGTCGGCGCCCGCGCAGAACACCGCCGGGCTGGAGGAGGTGAAGATCACCGCCCGGATGTCGCCGCGCTGCTCGATGTCACCCCACACCTTCGCCAGGGAGGCGATCGTGTCGGGCGACAGCTGGTTCATCGGCGGCTGGTCGAGCCAGACGATCGCGATGTTCCCGCGGGTCTCGAGCTTGACGTTCTCCGGCTGCTCGTAGCCCTCATCGGCTTGGGCATAGGGGAAGAACCCCTGGCCGGACTTCTCGCCCAGCCTGCCCTGGTTGACCAGCGTCGTGAGGATCTGGGGCGTCTCGAAGTTCTCGCCCCACTCGGCCTCGGCAGCCTCCAGACGGGAAACCATCTCGTCCAGGCCCGCGTAATCGGCCCGCTGCAGCGGGCCGGGCAAGATGCCGGCCCCGAGCATCATGCCCATGTCGATGTCCTTGGCGCCGGCGACGCGCTCCTCGAGCACGAGGCACGCCTCGACGAGGGCCTTGAGCTGGAACCGCTCGACGGCGTTCTGTTCAGATGACGCTTCCATCGATCCTCAGCCTCCGTGGGAGTAGTAGCCCTGGCCCGTCTTGGCGCCGAGGTTGCCCTCGTCGACGAGTTCTTTCATCTGGCCGTGCACGTGGAACCGGTCGCCGTAGGCGTCGGACAGGTGCTCTGCGACGTGCAGGACCGTGTCGAGGCCCAGCATGTCGGTGAGGAAGAACGGTCCCATCGGCGTGACCTTGGCCTCGCCGATCTCCTTGTCGAGCTCTTCGACCGAGCGCCCGGTCTCCTCCTGGTGGCGCCACACCTCCGACGCCGACGAGTTGAGGATCCGGTTGACCACGAACCCCGGGTCCTCCCCGCAGCGGATCGCGGTCTTGCGAATCTGCTGGGCGAAGTTCACCGCGGTCTGGATGGTCTCCTCCGAGCTGTCGTCGCCCTCGACGATCTCGATCAGCCGCATCATCGACGCGGGGTAGAAGAAGTGGAATTCGACGACCTGGTCCGGCTGGCCGGTGACGCTGCCGATCTCCGAGATCGACAGCGACGACGTGTTCGACGACAAAATCGCGTGGCCCGGGGTGTGCTCGTCGAGCTCGGCGAACACCCCGTGCTTGATCTCCATCCGCTCGGGCACGGCCTCGATCACGAAGTCGACGGTGCCGAAGCCCTCGTACTCGGTGGTCGTGGAGATGCGGTCCATCACCTCGGCCGTGCGCTCTTTCGCCTGGTCGGAGGTGATCTTCTCCTTCTTGACGAGCTTGCCCATCTGGCCCTCGGTGACCTCGCGGGCCTTGTTGATGCCCGCGTCGATGAATTTCTGCTCGATGTCCTTGAGAACCACGGGGACGCCCGAACTCGCAACCACCTGGGCGATCTCGCCGCCCATCGTGCCGGCTCCGACCACCGCCGCCTTGTGTACGAACATTCGCTTCAGGCCTTTCGTCGCTGAGGGCGCGCACGCGCCGCCTCGGTCAGGGCGCTCGGCGCAGGCCGGGCCCACCGCCTCCCGGCGGCCGGGCAAGGCTATCGGCCCTCAGCGCTGCGGGTCCCCCGCCGGTTCAACCCTCAGCTGGGAGGCTCGGGTGCGGAGTCGTAGACCTCGCGCTTGATCGAGACGATCGCGTTGATCACCGAGTCCAGGAAGGGCTCGACCTCCTCGACCAGCCGCAGGTACTCGCGCCGCCCCTCGTCGGTGATGCGGTAATAGCGCCGGGTCCGCTTCTCGGGGTGCTCCCATTCGGCGATGAGCAGCTCGCGGGCCTCCATGTCGCGCAGCAACGGGTACATGGTGTTCGGGTTCACCGAGATGACGCCGTCGGTGATCCGCTCGATCTCGTGGATCATCTCGTTGCCGTAGGAACGGTCCTGGGAGACGAGGTGGAGGACCAGCAGCGGGAACACGTCCCGGCGCCGAATCTCACCGCCGAAGACATCTGACGGACGCCCGCCGCCCTTGCGCTGCCGCGCCGTGCTGGCGACCGCGCGGGTGACCTCCGTGGCGGCATCGTCGGCGGGGTCTTTGGGCTGCTCGGGCACGGTTTCTGGACTATAGGCGGCGCCATCGGCCGGTCCGGAAGGTGCAACCGATATCCCGCCGTCACCGTATTTTCACCAATCCGTTATCCGCGTCTGTAAGCATCACCTCACATGGAACCCCTCCTCACACACGGCCGGCGACTCGCCCGCCGCCTCACCGGCGGCAACGAGGTCCCCGACGGCCTCAGCTCCCATCAGCAACTGCTGATCTCCCGCCTGCTCGACGGCGACATCCACACCCTGGGTGACGCGGGAGCTGCGCGCCGCGCCGCGCGCCGCGCGGATCGGGGAGATCTCGTCCGGGAGGCCGAGCGGGTGCAGCGCCGCCTTTCGCGCCGGGCGTAGCAACGGGCAGCTCGTTTCGCCCGCGCGCCCGACCCGGCGGACCGGCAGCGCGATCCCGGGCCGACCGCGATACTTCTTCGTCCGGAAACCCTTGACCACGGGGGCGCATGAGCGTACGGTGCATCAAGAGACTTGAAGCGGTCGAGAGTGGTCCGCACCGGCGTGACCGGGCGGGGGGCAAGGCGTCTTTAGGCGTCGCGTCGGCCGAACGGAGCGGGCCGTCAAGCCCGCACGACGGCGGGGCCCTGGTGGCCCCGCCGCCTTCGTTCCCCGAGCGCCTCGACGCCCCGGCGAAGACCCATCCACGCCGGCCCGCGGGTGGGACCGTTCGGCCCGCAGAGCACGAGTCCTGATGCCAGAGCAGATCTCCCAAGCGGAAGTCGCCCGTCGCGCCGGTGTCTCGACCTCCACCCTGCGGCGCTGGGTGGACGAGGGCGTGATCCCGCTCGCCGACGGCGAGTGGACGCCGGCCGCCGCGGCCCAGGCGCGGGTCCTCGCCCGGCTGCGCGACCGTGGGCACAGCCTCGAGGCGCTCTCGGAGGCGGCGGACGAGGGACGGCTCGCGTTCGGGCTGCTCGAGGACATGTTCCCGCCGCTCGACGGCGATGTCGGACTGGACGAGGCCTCCGAACTCAGCGGGCTCGCTCCCGAGCTTCTGGAGCGGATCACCACGCTGCTGGGCACGCCGACCGAGTACGAGGGCCGGTTCACCGACGAAGACATGACCGCCTTCGAGCACATGGCCGGCGCCCTGCGCTCGGGCTTTCCTCTCGTGGCGTTCTTGCAGCTTCTGCGGGTCTACGCGCAGTCCATGCGCAAGATCGCCGACGCCGAGGCGCGCCTGTTTCACCTCTACGTCCACGAGCCGATGATCCGCGACACCCGGGCGCCCCTGGAGATGGCCGAGGACATGGAAGCCCTGGCCGGGGAGCTGATGCCGGAGATCATGCCCATCGTCGATTACCTTCACCGGCGCTACCTGCGCTACTTCATCACCCACGACCTCGTGGGCCACATGGAGGGCATCCAGGATCCCGAAGCCGAGCTGGACCGGGTCTCCATGGCGTTCTGCTTCGTCGACCTCACGGGCTTCACCCGCTTCACCGAGGAGGAAGGCGACGAGGAGGCGCTGGACCGCATCGAGCGCTTCATCGAGACCACCGAGGCCACGCTGCCGCCCGAGGCCACGATCGTCAAGACCATCGGCGACGAGCTGATGATCGTCTCGCCCGCCCCCGCGATGCTGTGCGAGTGGATCGTCGGCTTTTTGACGATGTTCGACGAGCGCCCCAAGCCCCGGGCCGGCATCCACTACGGGGCTGCCGTGTACCGCGACGGCGACTACTTCGGCTCGGACGTCAACCTCGCGGCGCGCGTGGTGGCCCGGGCCCTCGGCGGCGAGGTCCTGGTCACCGGCCCCGTTGTCGAGGCCCTGGGAGATCCCGACTACCTGGACATCGAAGGCATCGGCGAGGTCCGGCTCAAGGGCTTTCCCCAGCCCAACGCGCTGTACGCCGTTCGCTCGGCGGGCGCCGACGACGAGTAGGGCGTGACCGCAGCGCCCCGCAACGCCCTAGCGGTGCTGGCCGCCGCGATCGAGGACTCCGGCCTGGTCCCTGACCGGGGATCGGGCGTGGTGATGGTCTCGGGCGGCGCGGACTCGACCGCGCTGCTGGCCGGACTGGCGGCCCACTGCTCCACCGAGCGCCTGCACGCCCTGCACGTCGACCACGGGCTGCGCCCCGGCTCGGCCCGGGACGCCGAGGTGTGCCGCGCGACATGCGAGTCGCTGGGGGTCCCGCTGACCGTCAGGCACCCCGATATCGCCGGGGGAAACGTGCAACAGGCGGCCCGCCGGGCTCGCTACGACGCCGCGGAGGCCATCGCCGAGGAGCTCGGGGCGACGTTCATCGCCGTCGGCCACACCGCGACCGATCTGGCCGAAACCGTGATCTACCGCCTCGCGGTCTCTCCCGGGGCGCGTGCCCTGCTCGGCATGCCGGCCCGCCGCGGCCGGATCATCAGGCCGCTGCTGGCCCTCGAGCGTGAACGTGTGCGGGAGTTGGCCGGCGAGGCGGGGCTGTCGTGGATCGACGATCCCTCCAACGCCGGCGATGGGCCGGCCCGCAACCGGATCCGCCACCGCGTCCTGCCGGTCCTGCGCGAGCTCAACCCGAAGCTGACCGACGCCCTGGCCCGCACCCGCGAGGAGATCGCGTCGGACGACAGCGCGCTCGCCTTGCTCGCCGACGCGCTGCTCGGCGC
>JBPCPM010000037.1:0-34541 GCA_050999155.1 Solirubrobacterales bacterium | reverse complement strand
ATCCGCGACTACGCGGCCGTCAGCGGAGAGTCCCCGGCGTGAGCGAGGCCATGTACGTGATCATCGCCGGCGCGGGAAAGGTCGGCTGGAACCTCGCGCGCGAGCTGCTCAACCGCGGCCAGGAGGTCACCCTGATCGAGGCGGACCGTACGCGGTACCTCACGGTCGAGCAGGAGCTCGAGCACCACGTCAAGTACGGGGACGCGTCGGAGCTGTGGGTGCTCGAGCGGGCCGGCATCTCGCGGGCGTCGCTGGTCATCGCCGTCACCGGCGACGACGAGGACAACATGCTCATCTGCCAGGTCGCGCGCGACAAATACCGGGTTGAGCGCATCATCGCCCGGGTCAACAACCCGCGCAACGTGCGCCACTTCGAGCTGCTGGGCATCAAGCCGATCGTCTCGGCCACCGACTTGATCCTGCGGCTGATCGAGCACGAGGTTCCCGAGTACGGCCTGGTCCACCTGCTCGACCTGCCCGACCAGTCGCTGGAGATCATCGAGGTGCTCATCGACGCCGACTCCCCGATCGCGGGCCGCCGGGTGGGCGAGCTCGACATGCCGGGCGGGACCCTGCTGATCTCGATCCTGCGCGACGGCCACGGATCGGTGCCCACCCCGACCACCACGATCCAGGCCGGTGACCAGATCCTCGCCGTGCTGGATCCCGGCAAGGAAGACCAGTTGATGGGCTATCTCGGACGGCTCCAGGAAGACACTGCCCATGGCTGACCTCGGCGTGGACTTCCTGCTGGTCGGAGGGGGGATCGCCTCCGGCGCCGCGGCCAAGGAGTTGCGCGAGCACGAGAGCGGCGCGAGCATCCTGCTGGTCGGCCGCGAGGCCGACCCTCCCTACGACCGGCCTCCGCTGTCCAAGAGCTATCTGACCGGTGGCTCGTCCCGCCAGGACGCCTACATGCAGCCCGAAGCCTGGTACCGCGAACAGGACATCGACCTCCGGACGAAGACCAGCGTCATGGGCGTCGACCTCGAGCAGCAGACCGCCAAGCTCCAGAGCAAGGAGACTGTCGCGTACGGCAAGGCGCTCGTGGCCACCGGGGCGATGGTCAACATCCTCCGCGTGGATGGGGCCCAGCTGGAAGGCATCCACTACCTGCGGGCCTTCGGCAACGCCGACGCCATCGGCGACGACACCTCCGAAGGCGATCACATCGTGCTCGTCGGCGGCTCCTACATCGCCTGCGAGTGCGCGGCGTCGCTCACGGCGCAGGGCCGTCGCTGCACCATGGTGATGATGGAAGACCGCCCGTTGCAGACGACGCTGGGCGAGCAGTTCGGCACCTGGGCGCAGGACCTGCTCTCCGGCAAGGGAGTGGAGCTGGTCACCGGCGCCGAGGTCGAAGCGTTCCTCGGTTCCGATGGCGCCGACGAGGGGCGGGTGCAGGCTGTCCGGACCGCCGACGGCCGCGAGATCTCCTGCGACGCCGTGATCGTGGGCTCGGGGGTCAAGCCGGACATCATGGTCGCGCGCAAGGCCGGGCTTGACGTCGACGACGGAATCGTCTGCGACGCGCAGCTGCGCACGTCTGATCCGAATGTCTGGGCCGCCGGCGACGTCTGCCGGTACCCGAGCCCGCACCACGGCGGCGACCATGTCCGCATCGAGCACTGGGATCTCGCCTTCCAGCAGGGCAGGACGGCAGCGCGCAACATGCTCGGCGGCAGCGAGGCCTTCGAGGAGGTGCCGTACTTCTGGTCCGACCTCGCCGACTGGGCGAGCCTCGAGTGCGTCGGCGCCCCACGCGACTGGGATCGCACGGTGCGCCGGGGCGACGCCGACCAGTTCACCGTGTTCTACCTGCGCGACGGGGCGCTGGCCGGCGCGGCCACGACCGGCCGCTCCGAGGACCTCGGTCCGGCCCGCCGGTTGCTGGCCGACAAGGTGTCGCTGGACGACGCGAAGGTCCAGGCGCTCGGCGACCCCGGCGCCGACCTGTCGCAGCTCGCCGACTGAGCCGTGACGGGTCCGAGCGTAGCCCACGGCAACGACCGACTACCCTTGTAAGAACCCCGCCGCCGGGGTACCGGATCCCACCATGGCCGACACCGAAGCCCCGACATTCGCCAGCATCACCGAGGTGCTCGCCCATCCGCGGATAGCCGCGATGGTCGATCGTGCCGAGACGACGCGGTGCCTGGAGTTCTCCAAGCTCGACGAGACGGCCCAGGCGCTCGAGCTTGACGACGACCATGTCCGCGATATCCAGGAAGTGCTCGAGTCGCGCAAGGTCGACCTGACCGACGACTGCGGCCACGTCGACACCCGCCCCACGAGCTACGTCAACGGCGAGCTTGCCGGCGCCACGACCGACGCGCTGCAGCTGTTTCTCAACGAGGTGGGCCGCTACCCGCTGCTGTCCAAGACCGAGGAGATCGACCTCGCGCAGCGGATCGAGAAGGGCGACACCGACGCCAAGGACAAGCTGATCACCGCCAACCTGCGCCTCGTCGTGGCCAACGCGAAGAAGTACCAGTCGAGTGGTCTGCCCCTGCTGGACCTCATC
The DNA here is from genome assembly GCA_050999155.1 of Solirubrobacterales bacterium. Taxonomy (GTDB): domain Bacteria; phylum Actinomycetota; class Thermoleophilia; order Solirubrobacterales; family 70-9; genus JBPCPM01. Next base: position 32,017 of record JBPCPM010000037.1, on the reverse strand, counting down.
CAGGAGGGCATCCTCGGGCTGATCCGTGCCGCCGAGAAGTTCGATTGGCGCAAGGGATACAAGTTCTCCACCTACGCGACGTTCTGGATCCGCCAGGCGATCCAGCGCGGCGCCCAGAACCAGGCCCGGACGATCCGGATCCCCGAGAACATCGCCCAGCGCGAGCGCAAGATCGGCAAGGCCGCCCGGGAGCTGACGGTCAAGCTCAACCGCGATCCCACCACCGAGGAGATCGCCGAAGCGGCGGGCCTCAGCCCCGAGGACGTCGAACAGCTCGAGGAAGTGGCCCGCACCGTCTCCAGCCTCGACAAGCCGGTGGGAGCCGAGGGCGATTCGGAGCTCGGCGACCTGCTGTCCGACGAGGCCCCCGGGCCCGACGAGGCCGTGGAGCTCAGCCTCCGCGACGAAGCCATCCACCGGGCGCTGGACTCCCTTCCGGCCCCCGAGGGCGAGGTTGTGCGGCTGCGCTACGGCATCAACGGCGGCGGGCAGCCGACGCCGCTGGCCGAGACGGCCCGTCGCCTGGACCTCTCGCCCGAGCAGGTGCGTCGCATCGAAGCCCGCGCCCTGTCACGCCTCGCGGTGGCCCGCGAAGTCGCGTCGCTCCGCGACGCCGCCTGAGCACCACCCCGCGAAGCCGGCCGAACCCTGCAAACCCCTCGCAGGAGGGGGCGAAACGTCGGGTTCGGCTGCCAAGGTCGATGCGAGGCTGGCCGAACCCTGCGAACTCCTCGCTCCAGGGGGCGCAACGTTGGGTTCGGTCCCAGGGGAAGGCTGCGGGACAGGGATTCGAACCCCGATATCCTGCTCCAGAGGCAGGCGTCTTGCCATTAGACGATCCCGCAGCGCAGGCGCAAGGATACCGATGACGTCTCGGCGTGAGCTGCGGATTCTGCTCGCCGCCCGACCGCGATCCGCGGACGGGGTGGGGCTTCAGGCCACGGCCTGCTCGGCCCAGCTGGCGTACAGCGCCGCGTAGGGGCCACCGGCCTCGACCAGCTGCTCATGGCTGCCCTGCTCGGCGACGGTCCCGCCTTCGAGGACGACGATCTTCGAGGCCCGGCGGATGGTCGACAGGCGGTGGGCGATGACCACCGCCGTGCGGCCGGCGAGCAGGCGGTCCAGGCCTTCTTCGATCAGCCGCTCGGTCCGGACATCGACGTTCGACGTGGCCTCGTCGAGGATCAGCACGCGCGGCTCGGCCAGCAGCGCACGGGCGAAGGCCAGCAGCTGGCGCTGGCCGGCCGACAGGGAGATGCCGCGCTCGCCGATCTCGGTGTCGTAGCCGTCGGGCAGACGGGAGATGAAGGCGGTCGCGCCGACCGCCGCGGCCGCATCCGCGACCTGCTCGTCGGTCGCGTCCGAGCGCGCGTAGGCGATGTTCTCGCGCACGGTGCTCGAGAACAGGAACCCCTCCTGGGGCACGATGACAAGCTGCGAGCGGACCGCGTGGGAGGACAGGCCGCGGACGTCGTGCCCGTCGAGCAGGACCCGGCCCTCCTGGGGGTCGTAGAACCGGGCGGCGAGCTTGGCCAGGGTTGACTTGCCCGCGCCCGTCGATCCGACGAGCGCGACCGTCTGGCCGGCGTCGATGCGCAGGTCGATGTCGCGCAACGCCCAGTCGGGCTCGTCGGCGGGGGCGTAGGCGAAGCTGACGTTGTCGAAGACGATCTCGCCTTCCACGACCCCGAGGTCCAGCGCGTCAGGCCGGTCGACCATGTCGGGCTCGGTGTCGAGCAGGTCGAATATCTTGTCCAGGGCCGCCATGCCCTGCTGGTAGGTCGTGTACAGCTGGGAGAGCTGCTGGATGGGATCGAAGAACTGGGCAAGGTAGCCCACGAACGCGACGAGCACGCCGATCGTGATGTCGCCGTCGAGCACCCGGAACCCGCCGTAGAGCAGGATCACCGACGTCCCGATGGCCGAGAGCAGCTCGACGGCCGGGAAATAGCTCGCGTTGAGGACGACCGTCTTCATGTTGGCCTGCCGGTTGGCCTCGTTGAGCTCGCCCATCCGCTGCTTGTGACGCGGCTCCTGGCCGAAGCTGCGCACGACCCGCACACCCGAGAGCGTCTCCTGCAGGTAGCTGGTGACCGCGGCGATCCGATCTCGGGTTGCCCGGTAGGCGTCGGCCGAGACCACGCGGAAGATCAGGCTGCCCACCATCAGCAGCGGGAAGGTCAGGAACGTCACGAGCGCCAGCTTGATGTCGAGGAACAGCATGATTCCGACGACGCCGGCCAGGGTCAGCGTGGCCGAGAACAGGGTCGTGATCCCGTCGGTGACCAGCTGGTCGAGGGCCTGCACGTCGTTGGTCATGCGGGAGATCAACACCCCCGGCCGCGAACGGGTGAAAAAGCCGATCGACTGGCTCTGGACGTGGCGAAACAGGTTCAGCCGCAGGTCCTGCAGGGCCCGCTGGCCGATCCAGCCGGTGAGGTAGGTCTGGGCGGAGCTGGCCAGCAGGTAGACGAGCGCCGAGGCGATGAACGCGGCGACGATGAGGTCCAGCGCGCCGAGGTCGCGGGCGCGGATCCCGGCGTCGATCGCCTTGCCCGCCAGGAAGGGCGGCGCGAGCGCCGCCGCCATCGCGGCCGTCAGGGCGACCATGGTCAGCGCGACCCGCCACCGGTACGGGCGCAACAGGCCGAGCAGCCAGACGACCTTGCGCCGGCGGTCGTCCTCGCCGCGCAGCACCCGCCAGATCGCGACGATGAGCGCGCCGGCGCGCCGCAGCGGGTTCGTCGGCTCGGTGGGAGGGGGCGCCGAGCTCTCGGACACGGGCGATGGGGTCGAGCGCGGACCGGTCACAGACCGACCGCCTGGCGCTCTTCGAGGTCGCGCTGCAAGAACACCGAGTCAGCCAGGCCCTTCTCGGCGATCTCGGCGTACAGGCTGCAGCGCTCCAGCAGCTCGTCGTGGGTCCCGCGGTCCACCACGCGGCCCTCGTCGAAGACGACGATCTCGTCGGCCAGCGAGACCGTCGACAGCCGGTGGGCGACGATGAACGTCGTCCGGTCGCGCATGACCTCCTCGAGGCCGCGCTTGATCTGCTGCTCGGTGCGGGCGTCCACCGCCGACGTGGCGTCGTCGAGGATGAGGATCCGTGGTTCGGCGAGCAGGGCGCGGGCGATGGCCAGGCGCTGGCGCTGACCGCCGGAGAGTGTGTAGCCGCGCTCTCCGACCATCGTCTCGTAGCCGTCGGGCAGCTCGGCGATGAAGGCGTGGGCCTGCGCGCGGCGGGCGGCTGCCTCGATGGCGGCGCGATCGGCGCCGGGACGCGCGTAGGCGATGTTCTCGGCGACGGTCGCCGAGAACAGGAAGCTCTCGTCGGCGACCAGGGCGACCTCCGAGCGCAGGGAGGGGAGGTCGAGATCGCTGATGTCAGCCCCGTCGATCCGCACGGTGCCCGCCTTCGGGTCATACAGCCGCGGCAGCAGGGCGACAAAGCTCGTCTTGCCCGAACCCGTGGGCCCGACCAGGGCGACCCGGGCACCGGCGGCGACATCGAGCGTGACGTCGTGCAGGGCCGGCTCGCCCCCATAGGCGAGGGTCACGCCGTCGAGCTGCACGCGACCGCCCCCGGGCGGCAGGCCAGGAGCGCCGGGCGGGCTCGTCATCTCCGGCTCGCGATCGAGGATCTCGAACAGGCGGTATCCCGATGCCAGAGCCCGTTGCGCCATCCCGAGCGAGATGCCGAGCATCCGCATCGGGAAGGTCAGCATCACCAGGTAGGTGTAGAAGGCGGTGAACTCGCCGAGGGTCAGCGAGCCGTTGATGACCTGGCGGCCGCCGACAAACAGCACGACGGCCAGGCCGAGACTCGGCAGAAAGCCCAGCAGCGGGTTGTAGAAGGCGCGCAGCCGGGTCGAGACCATGCTCTGCGCGAACAGCCGGTTGACGCGATGGCGGAATCGCTGCTGCTGGTGGGCCTCGCGGGCGAACGCCTTGACGATCCTGATCCCTGAGACCGTTTCCTCGGCCTCGGCGGTGAGCTCGGCGAGCCGCTGCTGGATCTCCTGCACCGCGGGGCGGTTGCGCACGCCGTAGCGCGAGGCGGCGGCCACGACCAGCGGCACGGGGATCAGCGCCAGCGCGGCCAGCGACGGCTGGATGGCGATCATCACCGCTGCGGCCAGCACGATCGTCAGCAGGTGCTGGGTGAGGAAGATCATCCCGTAGCCGAGGAAGAAGCGGATGGCCTGGAGGTCGCTGGTCGCCCGCGACATCAGCTGCCCGGTCTGCTGACCGTCGAAGAAGCGCAGCTCCAGGTCCTGCAGGTGCGCGTAGATCCGTGAGCGCAGGTCGAACTCGACACCGAGCGACACCCGCCCGGCCACCAGGCGGCGCACGAACGAGAGAGCCAGCCGGGCCACGCCGGCGCCGACGATGGCCAGGGCCAGCGCCCACAGGGGTCCATCGTCCCCGCGCTGGATCGCGTCGACGGTCTTGCCGACAAGCCACGGGATCAGGACGGTGAAGCCCATGGCCAGCCAGGCGAGCCCGAGGGAGACCCCGGCCTGGAGCCGGTAGGGGCGGAGGAATCCGAAGAGGCGGGCCAGGGTTCGCACGCCAAAACTATACAAAGTGAAGTGCCGGGCTCATAGGGACGTCCGATGTACCGGGGGGCCATCCGTCCAGCCCGGCAACCGAATCCACGGGCGCAACCGCCGCCGTACCGATGCGCTTGGCAGTGGATCATCGATCCCCACATCCCAGCTGCGATCTCCCCGCCCGGCTGTGCGCCGTGTGGCGGGGCCTGCGTGCCCGGGCAGCCTCCGAGCGCGGCGCCGGCATCCTGATGGCTGCTGCCGCCATGGTCCTGCTGACCTCGATCGGCGCGACCGTCGGCACCAGCGCCTTTCGCGGTCTGTCGAGCACCGGAACCGACATGACGAACAAACGCGCCTTTGCCGTCGCTGAGGCCGGCCTGGAGAACGCCCTGAACCGGGCGGGCGCCGCCGAAATCGACGAGGACGACGAGTGCTTGCAGCTCAACGCCGCCGACCAGCTGGTGCGCGCCGGTGCGGGGGCCAACGGCTGGTGCACGGCCGTGTCGGGCAAGACCGAAGACGGGGGCCAATACACCTACTGGCAGAAGAAGCCGAGAGAGCTCGTGACCGCCGAGGGCCAGACCGTCGTGCGGGTCGAGATCGTCTCCGCTGGCACCTACCTGAACTCCTCGCGCCGGGTGTACGGCTACGCCGACACGCCGTCGCCGTCGGACGTCTTCGCCGGCAAGGCGGTTCGCAGCCTCGACGACCTCAAGCTCGAGGACGATGCCCTCGTCGACGGGAGCGTGGCCAGCAACGCAAAGATCGAGATCAAGAAGGACGCGAGGGTGTGCAGCAGCACGGGCGGCGGCGACGCCACGGCGGGACCGGGCGGCGAGCTGAAGCTGGACTCCGGCGCGTCGGTCTGCGGGTCCACCGGCGTGGCCGAGACGAAGTTCGGCCTGCCGCAGGTAATCCTGGGTAGCGTCGCCACCGACAACGACAACGGGCGGATCCACTGCGGCAGCAGCCCGAAACCCAACCCGTGTGATTCCGCCACGGGGGCCATTACGTGGGACCCGGTGAAGCGCAAGCTCACGGTCAACACGGACGCCACCCTGACGCTCACGGGAGGGACCTACGCCTTCTGCGAGGTCGTCATCGAAAAGAACGCCGAGTTGGCGATCTCCCCGTCGGCGACCACGGAGATCTTCTTCCTCCCGCCCGACAACGTGAGCTGCCCCGGCACGAGCAACATCCAGCTGGAGCTCAGGGACTACGCGCGTATGCGCAACCTGACAGGCGATCCGTCGCGAATGCGCGTGCTGTTTGCCGGGAAGCCGGGCGCCGCAGATTCCGGTGACGTCGAGGGCGGTACGGGCAGCGATTCGAAGGTCCACCTGCACAAGTTCTCCGAGTTTCAGGACGGCATCCTCTACGGGCCCCACACGAGGTTCGATCTCAAGGAGGACTCCAAGGTCTACGGCGCTGTCGCCGGAACCAAGATCACCCTCGCCAAACGGGCGGCCGTCTACTGGGACTCACTGGTCGACAACGCCAGCCTTCCGGTTGGGGTCGACTACCAGCGCGGCACGTTTCTCGAGTGCGCCAAGGCGGCCGGCGCCACCCCGTCGGCCGGCTGCTAGGGCTCCCTCGACCACCCGTCCACCCGGGTGCCCGGTCAGGCGTCGAGTTTTGGCCGCCGTCGCCTCACGATCGGTGTCCGGGGGGCGATCACCCGGGACGTGAGCATCCAGCGCCTGCCGGCCTCCTGCGTTCCCACCGCCGCTCGACCGTTGAGCCGGCTGCTCGGGATGCTCCGGGCGCGGGCCCGGTCCGAGCACGGCGCCGCCGCGGTCATCGCCGTCGGCGCCCTGGCCTTGCTGGCCGCGGTTGGCGTGGTCACCAGCGACACCGTCTTCAGTGGACTGCAGGGAACGGGCGGTGACCTCAAGGGCAAGCGTGCCTTCGCCGCCGCCGAAGCCGGCCTCGAGACCGCGACCAACCGTCAGTCTGCGGTGCTCTACGACACGACAGCCCCGTGCCTGTCGGTTTCCCTGGCCGGCAAGCTCACCCGCTCGACCGCCGCCGGCAACGGCTGGTGCCCTGTGGTGTCCGAGACGTACTCCGACGACAGCGCCGCCAAGTACTGGGTCGACCAGCCCAAGGTCGTCAAGACCGAGCACGGCCAGTTCGTCCTCTCGACCACCGTGGTCGCCGAGGGAACCTTCGCCGGTCGCACCCGCCGGGTCCGGGCCAAGGCCCAGGCCGCAACGGGGCTCGTGCTCTTCGGGGACGCCGGCCTGTCGAGCCTCGACGACCTGCTGCTCGAAGGCGATGTGGCCGTGGACGCGGACGTCCGGTCCAACAGCAAGATCAACGTCCAGGGATCGGTCAACCTCTGTGGAGCCAACGGCGGCAGCGCGACCCCGGGCCCGGGGCAGGCCGTCGGCATCGGCGGCTCGGCCCAGGTCTGCGGATCCACGACACCTGCCACCACGCCGTTCGTGATGCCGCCGGTCGACCAGGGTGACGTTGCCACCAAGAACGACAACGACAAGATCTACTGCGGTTTCAGCTCGCAGACGCCCGCCCCCGGGTCCGCGAGGGGCTGCGACGTCACCGACAAGCCCAACCAGATCAGCTGGAACCCCACGACGCGGTCGCTGACCATGACCGGTGGCACGCTGACGCTCACCGGCGGGACCTACAGCCTCTGCCGCCTCGACATGTCGGGGCAGTCGGAGCTGGCGGCCAAGGCGGCCGACACCGAGATCTACTTCGACTCGCCCGAGAACTGCGGCCAGAGCAAGGGCGTCTCCCAGCTCTCGATGACCGGCCACTCGCAGATCCGCAACACGACGACGAACCCCACGAAGTTCCGGATGTTCTTCATGGGCTCCGACACCATCGACACGAACATCAGCATGGCCGGCGGCAGCGGCGCGCAGGAGATGCTGATCTACGCCCCCCGCAGCTCGATCGAGATCGCCGGCGGCACCACCCTGCTGGGCGCGGTGGCCGGGAAGAAGATCACGATGAAGGGCCAGAGTTCCTTCACCTGGGATGCGCGCGTCAAGGACGTCGACGCAGCGGTGGTCAACAGCTTCGAGCGCTCCCAGTTCGTCGAGTGCGCCAGGGCCCGGGGCGCCACCCCGGACGTCGGGTGCTGAGTCGTTACCCGACGGCCCCGGGGCAGGGGCGATACTCCCGCCGTGGCCGCCCGCCCCGACGCCGGTTTGTGCGACCGCTGCCGCTGGCAGCGGATCGTCCCCACCCGGCGCTCGACGTTCAGCCTCTGCCGGCGCAGCGAGGTCGACGACTCGATGCCCCGGTACCCGCGGATACCGGTCATGAGCTGCCGCGCCTTCGAGCGGGAGGGGCCGGTCAGCCCCTCTCGCGGCTGAAGATCCGGTCCGACACCTTGTCCAGCAGCCCGGCCGGGCCCCGCGACAGCAGCTTGCTGACGGCGGTGCGGCCTCCGGGGCCGACGATGTGGTCGCCGTCGAGGATCCCCTGCACGACCTTCTCGGCCCACGCGTCCGGTTCGGTGGACTCGAAGCTCTTCGTGTCCACATGGCCCTCGTAGGTGTCGTCCATCTCCTCGGCCATGTCGGTCTCGACCCGGGGCGTGACGAGGTGCATCACCGACACGCCCGTGGGTCGCAGCTCGCGGCGCAGCGATTCGGAGAAGGCGACGACGCCGGCCTTCGAAGCCGCGTAGGTCGACGTGGCCGGGAGGTACGCGTACCCCGAGATGGATGCGTTGTTGACGACCAGGCCGCGGCCGCGCTCGATCATCTGGGGAACGACCAGCCGGGTCAGGTGCATGAGGCCCACGAGGTTCGCCTGCAACATCGCGTAGATGCCGTCGACCTCCTGGTCTTCCAACAGCCCGGCCGTCAGCAGGCCGGCGTTGTTGAGCAGCACGTCGATCCTGTCGGCTTCCGGGCCCCAGGACGCGACGGACTCCTCGATCGCCTGCTGGGAGCCGAGGTCCAGCCGCACGACCGACAGCTCCTTTGCGCCGCCGGGCGGGAGCTCGAAGACCGGATACTCGTCGGGGCTGCGGGTGGTGACGATCAGCCGCTCGAGCGGCTCGGCGGCGAGCCGCTGGGCGAACGCGAGGCCCATGCCCCGGTTGGCGCCGGTGACCATCGCTGTGAGGCCGGAAAGGTCCATGGAGCACGGATACCCGGCGCCGGTGTCGGCCAATCGCCGGGAACCGGTTGTCGATGGCCGGGTGGGGGATAGGGTGGGCTCCAGTCGTGCGCCGCTCCAGCTGCGGCAGGAAGCCCACCATCCCGTGCCGAAGGAGGCAGTTGTGTCAAGACGTGTGACCCCCGCGGTGGCGTTGGCAGCCATGGCCCTGATCGGCGGAGCCGTCGGGTGTGGCGACGACACGCTCGACGCCGACGCGACGGCGGAGAAGATCAAGATGGACCTTGAGCAGGAGCGCCTGGTCAAGGTCAAGTCGGTCGACTGTCCCGACGGGATCGAGAAGGACGACGGGGCCCGGTTCGAGTGCAAGCTCGTCCAGGAGAACGGCACCAAACAGCGCGTGCTCGTCGAGCAGGTCGACACCAAGGGCACCTTCACCTTCAGCGTTGCGCCACCGAAGTCCGGCCGTTGACAGCGACGCGCCGATCAACGGGTAGGCTAGGCGCCACAAGGACCCTGGGGGGAAGGAGCCGGACCGTGAGAGGAATTTCACTGATAGCCGCAGTCGTTGCGATGGCAGTCGCGCTCGCTGCGTGCGGGGGGGACGACGACGGCTTCGACACCGACCGGCTGACCAAGCAGCTGGCCGAGCTATACACCGCTCGGACCGACGTCCAGCCCACGAGCGTTTCCTGCCCCGACGACATCGACGGCAAGGCGGGGGAGACTTTCACCTGCAAGGCCGAGCTGCCCAACCGCGACAAGCGCGACATGGACGTGAAGCTGCTCGACGACCGCGGGGCCCTCACGTACGAGCTCGGAGACCGCACCCAGCCCGAGTAGCCGGCTCGGGTCCGTCCGGACCCGGTGCCACGATGGCGTGCGTGTTCAGCGTCACGTTCATCTGCTCGGATAGCGGCTGTGACCATGAGGTCGAGCTGGCCATGGCTCCAGGGCCCGCCCGCGAGCTTCCCGAGGCTGCTCCCTGCGACTGCGGTGCGGCCATGATCCTGCTGACGGTCAGCGACGCCCCCGAGGTTCGCCTGCCGCTCACGATCGTCGCGGCTCCGGTCGCCGCCGACGAGCTGCCGCTCGCTGCCTAGCGGTCCGCTCGGCGGCCGTCCACGGTCCGCCTGCGCCGCTCAGGCGCGGACGACGACGGGCGTGCCCAGGGGAAGCGTGCCCATCAGCTTCTGCAGCTGGCCGGGCGTCGCGCGCATGCAACCCAGCGAGGCGGCCTGGCCGATGGAGCCGGGGAACTGCGTCCCGTGGATGGCCAGCCGATCCCCGCCGCCCCATCCCTGCGGCACCTGGGGCTGGTGGCCCGACAGGGCGATAGCGCAGCAGCCGTAGGGAGAACCCGGGTTCATCGTGATCTTGTCGGTCACCGCGAACGTGCCGAGCGGCGTCGGGCTCGCGGGTGCGCCGACCGCGACCGGCAGGGTCCGGATGATCCGCCCGTCGTGGCGGATGGTCAGCCGGCGGGCCGAGGCATCGACCGTGGCCGAGAACGCGATCGCCGAAAGCTTGACCTTGCGCTCGTGGATCCAGGCGACCTTGCCTCCACGGCGCTCGGTGGCCAGCACGCCCAGCCACGGTCCCTTGTGGTCCACGACGGGCAGGATGCGCCGAGAGCCGAACTCCGTCTTGGTGCCCGCGATGCCGAGGCGGCTGCCGCCCGGTGTCCGGCGCAGCAGAGCCCGGCGCAGCACGCGGGCGACCGGGGTGTGGTGCCCGTCGGCCGACAGCAGCCGCAGCCTCTCGCCGGTCGTAGTCGGCGCCGCCGGCTTGGCCGGGCGCTTGACGCGCACCGGGTCGGTGGGCACGGGCTCGGGGTCGGAGCCGAAAGCCACCAAGGCGGCCGCCAGGGCCAGGAGCGGCAGCAGCGCGGTGCGCAGGAACGAGCGTGTCCGTCGGCGGCGTGGATGGCGATAGCGGGTCGTCATGGCGTCAGCGTGCTCGCAGAAGCGTAGGCGCATAGGATCGCGGGCCTGAACGGTTCACTGCAAAGGACCCTGCCATGACCGAGGTACCCACCCTTTTGCGCCGCCTGCTTACCGCCCCCGGTCCCTCGGGGTACGAGGAACAGGCGAGCGCGGTGTGGCGTTCGGAGGCCGAGTCGTTCGCCGAGGTCACCGGCGACGCGCTGGGGTCGTCGGTGGCCCGCGTGGCCGGCCGGTCCGACGGGCCGCTGCTGGCGGTCGTCGGGCACATCGACGAGATCGGGCTGATCGTCACCCACATCGACGACGACGGGTTCCTGTTCTTCGCCGGCATCGGCGGCTGGGATCCGACGATCCTCGTCGGACAGCGGGTCGAGGTGCTCACCGCGGATGGGCCCATTCCCGGGGTTATCGGCAAGAAGCCCATCCACCTGCTCAAGCAGCCCGAGCGCGAGAAGGCGGCGAAGATCACCGACCTGCACATCGATATCGCCGCCTCCGACGGCGACGATGCCGCCGAGCGCGTCCAGATCGGCGACAGCGCCGTCATCGCCGCCGAGCCGGTCGAGCTGCCTCACGGGCGCATCACGTCCCGTTCGCTGGACAACCGGCTGGGCGCCTACGTGGCGCTGGAAGCCGCGCGCCTGGTCTCGGCCGCGGGCGGATCGCCCGGGGACATCGTCGCGGTCGCACCGGTCCAGGAAGAGATCACGCTCGGCGGCGCCCAGACCACCGCCTACTCGTTGCGTCCCGACCTGGCCATCGTGGTCGACGTCACCTTCGCCACCGACCCACCGGGTACCGACGAAAAGGAACTCGGCCGGCACAAGCTCGGCAGCGGGCCGGTGATCGGGCGCGGCGCCACGATCCATCCCCGCGTGTACGAGGCCCTCCGTGACGCCGCCAAGGCGGAGGAGATCGAGCACACCGTCGCGGCCAGCGCGCGCGGCACGAGCACTGACGCGGACGCGATTCACCTCAGCCGCGCGGGCGTCCCCACCGGCGTGCTGTCGATCCCGCTGCGCTACATGCATTCGCCGGTCGAGATGGTCCAGCTCTCCGACGTGCAGGCCTGCGCGCGGCTGATCGCCGCGGTCGCGCAACGTCTCGACGCTTCAGCGTCGTTCTCGCGGTAGCGCCCCAACCGGTCAGGGACGGCGTGTGGCCGGTCAGGCCCGGTCGGCGGCCCCGGCCGCCTGACGCGGCTCGAGGGTCGCGGTCAGCAGGAACGGCAGGGCCCAGGCGAGGTACAGGTAGGAGAGGTTCGCCGTCGCGAGCATCGTGCCGAGCAGGACCACGCCGCCCAGGGCGGCGCGAAGCCGGACGGCGTCTCGGGCACCGCAGTGCCCAGACGGCGGCCACGGCTGCGGCGAGGGTTGCGACCGCGACGACCGTGCCCACGGCGGGCACGCCGAGGACCTGCCAGGGCGAGCGCGACGGCCAGGGCGGCCGCGACCAGGATGTCGTTGGACCCCGCGCGGGCGCTCCCAGGCGCAACGGCACCCAGCTCATGGCTCAGATACCGGCTGTCGCAGGCGCCCGCACGAGGGTCTCGTCGGAGATGGCCAACATGAGCTGCTCGCCGATGGTCGGCTCGGATGCGCCGGGCGCGTCGCCCCGGTCGAAGGCGGCGACGCGCACGCCGAGCAGCCGCACCGCGGCCGGCGGGCCGTAGGTCCGCAGCAGCTCGATCGCTGTGGCGGAGACGACTTCGGTGTCGTGGGTCGGCTCGGCGAGCGTGCGGGCCCGGGTCACGGTCGTGAAGTCCGCCAGCCGGACCTTGATCGCCACGGTGCGGCCTGCGACCTGCCGCTCGGCAAGCGTCCGGCACAGCCGGGCGGAGAGCTCGGTGAGCGTCTCCTCGAGCTCGGGCAGCTCGTCGATGTCGTCCTCGAAGGTCCGCTCGGTGCTGCGCGACTTCGCCACCCGAACCGTCTCCAGGGTTGCGCTCCCTTCGAAGTTGGCCCGGCGTACCAGGCCGGCCCCGTGGGCATCCCCGAAGCGATCGATCAGCAGCCGGGGGTCGGCGCCGCGTAGCTGCGCGAGCGTGGTGATCCCCATTGCCTGCAGCCGCTCGCCGGTCTTCGGGCCGATACCGGGCAGCAGGGTCGGGGCTGCGGACGCGAACCGCTCGCACGCCATCTCCCGGCTCAGGGCGACCAGGCCGTGGGGCTTCTCGCAGTCGCTGGCGACCTTGGCCACCAGCCGGTTCGGACCGATGCCCACCGACGCCGTCAGGCCAGTCTCCCGCTGGATCTCGGCGACGAGGTCGCGGACGAAGGGCTTGGGCGCCTCGGTGTCGGAGAGGTCGAGGTAGGCCTCGTCGATCCCGAGCTGCTGCACGGTCCCGACCCGGCTGCGCACGAGGTCCCACACCTGCCGGGAGACCTCCCGGTAGGCGGCCATGTCCGGGGGGACGACGAGCGCGTCGGGACACAGCCTCCGGGCCCGGGACAAGGGCATCGCGGAGTGGACGCCGAACCGGCGCGCCTCGTAGGTCGCCGTGGTCACGACAGCGCGCGGGCTGTCGCGGCAGATGACCACCGGTCGCCCCCGCAGCTCGGGGCGACGGGTGAGCTCGACGCTGGCGAAGAAGGCGTCGAGATCGCAGTGGGCGATCACGCGGCGCACCCCCTGATGATCCTCCGGAGGGCGGTCGGAGCGTCTGGCGCCCGGGTGGGCGCGAGGCTGGGCCCAGAGCTACCTGCGGATGTCCGGATCGTCGAAGAAGGCGGCCAGGGCGAACCAGAACTGGTCGTCGTGCGGGATGGCCTCGAGCTGCCGGCCCTTCAGCTCTCCCCGAATGGCCCGGCCGGTGAGGTCCCACTCGCTGCCCGTCTGGCGATCGTTGAAGCGGCCGGGCGCCGACCCCTGGGTGAACGTCAGCGTCCGTTCGCCCAGCCGCCGCCGGTACACGGCGCTCGCGCCGACGTTGCGGCTTTCGGGAATCGAGGTCTCGTCGAGCGCCGACCGCACCTTGGAGTCGTAGAAGACGACAAGGTCGGTGCCCCCGGCCCGGTCGTTGACGGGTGCGTCGTCGCGCAGGCGGGCGAACGGATAGACGATCGGTCGCTCCGCGAGGTCCTTGACCGCGCTGACCCGCGCCTTGGCCGGGAGGGTGCGGTCGGGCGTGTCCCCGGTCACCAGGCCCTCGTTCGTGTCGTAGCCCGCGTAGGGGTTCTCCCCGTAGCTGCGGTCGAAGCCCGTGTCCTGGCTGAGCACCTCGCCCTCCGGGTGGGCCTTGCGGAAGTCCGTGAACGACAGGATCTGGGAAGCGAGCACCTCGAGCTTGGTGCCGGTCAGCTCACCGACCACGGCCTCGGCGGTGATCTGCTGCCACCAGCTCTCGGTCTGGCGGTCCCACATGACCAGATCGGAGCGCCGCAGGTTGCCGGTCGTGCCGAACGTCATGGTGCGCCCGCCGACGCGCCGATCGAAGGCGACCGTCGAGTTGCACAGCGGGCAGAAGGTCACTGAGATCGGTGTGCCGCCGAGCTCGTCGTTGACGATCTCATGCCAGGTGAGGATGCGGATCGGGTAGGCCCGTGCCTCGTCGCCGATCTCGACCACCGCGACCGGTTCGGAGGGGTCGAGATCCTGCGCCGCCCGCTCCTGGGACACGAAGGACGGGTTGTCGAGCGGAGGGATGCCGTCCCGGGGCGGGCCGCCGGAGCGGAACTCCGTGAGCGGCACGCTGTGCTCGGAGAAGTCGGTCTTCCAGCCATCGGTGGAGAAGGAGACCTCGCCCGCCGGGTCGGCGCCGTCGGTGGAGACCTGCGAGTCGTCGGTCTCCCCGCTCGCGGTGAGCCCGCAGCCCGTCAGCGTGACCGCGGCGAGCACCGCGGCGGCGAGTGTGCGGCGCCTCCTAGACATCGGAGCGCACGTCGATCGCCACGCCGATCGTGCAGCCGGAGGCGGGCGGGTCCTGGGTCGGGGGGCGGTGGGTCATGAGGCGCATGGGTCGCGGGCTCCGGCGTGGGAGCCGCTCCGGTTGGACCCTTGCCACGTCGCGGGGGTTCGCCTGCGATTGTTTGCGAGCACCTACCATTGCCCCGTGACGTCCGACGCCCCAAGCGAGACCCCGCCGGGCGCCGCCACCGACGAGCGCCTGGTCGAACGGGCGCAGGCGGGGGATGTCGCAGCCTTCGAGCAGCTGGTCCACCGCCACGCCGATCAGCTCCGTGCGGTCCTGTTGCGGTTCACGGGCTCGCCGCAGGAAGCCGAGGAGGCCGCACAAGAGGCGTTCCTGCGCGCGTGGCGGTCGATCGGCCGCTTCGAGGCCCGGTCGAAGTTCTTCACCTGGCTCTACCGGATTGGTATCAACGAGGCCAAGCGCCGGGCCGGCCGGCGTCCGGTTCCCGGTTCCTCGGCCTCCATCGACGCCGACCCGGCGCTCGAGATCGCCGACCGGCGTCCCGGTCCGTCCGCGGAGGCCGAGCACCGCGAGCTCGAGCAGGCCCTCGACGCGGCGATCCGCGACCTCGAGCCGGACTACCGCGTGCCGTTGATCCTCCGCGACATCGAGGGGCTCGACACCCGTGCGGCGGCCGAGACCATGGAGCTCTCCGAGGCGGCATTCAAGAGTCGGCTGCACCGCGCCCGCCGACGGGTGCGCGATGCCGTCGCCGACCTGCTCGACGATGCGCCGGATGACCCGGAACCGGACCCGACGAGCCCGGGTCCAAGCGACGGGCACCCACGATGATCTGGTTCTCCAACGTCCCGCTCCTGCGCCGGCTGCAGTTTCGGCTCGAACACCGCTTCGCCCTGGCCCGGCTATCGCAGTTCGTCGACGGGGACCTCGCCGACCACCAGCAGGAGCGCATCGACGCCCACGTCGACGACTGCCCCGAGTGCACGGCGATCGTCCGCCAACTGCGCCGCATGCTGCGCGCGCTCGGCGCCTTGGGGCAGTCGAGGGGTGCCGCCACGCCGGCGGGCGAACGGGTGGCCCGGCATGTGATGGGACAGATCGAGATGGGCGGCCGCTAGGCCGGTTGCCGTCTGACCGCCGGACCCTCTGCGTCCACGTCGCAGGCAGGGCGTATGAACGGATGCTTGCAAGGACTGAAGGTCCGGCCGGCGCTGCCGTTCACTGAGGGAGATGGGCCGCGCCACCTCCTTGATCGCTTCTGCCCTCGCCTGCGCGGCGTTGCTGATGGTTGCCCTCGCCACGGGTGCCGCGCCGTCGGTCGCGCCCGAGCCGGGCGCCCAGCGGGCCGTCGATCGGTCGCAGCCCGACGGGCAGGGAGCCGTTGCCGGCGAGAGCACCGGCGGCGTCTCGCCCGAGCGTTACGGTCTCGATCCCCGCGTCCACCCCCTCTACGAGCCGCCCACCGGCGGCGTCAAGGCTTCCGGACACGACCATGGCTCGACCGGCCGGTCGGCCGGCGCGTCCCGCGTGAAGGCCCGCTCGTCGGCGGTGCAAATCCGGGCAAACACCGCGGCCCTGCAGGTCGCCATGCGAGCCATCCGCTACTACCGCGGGTCGGTCGACGGCATCGCCGGGCCCGCGACCCGCAAGGCCGTTCGCCGTTTCCAGCGGCGCAAGAAGCTCTCCGCGGACGGTGTCGCCGGTCGCGTGACCCGGCGCAAGCTGGGCCGCCGCGGCAATCCCGCCTGGGGCACGCGGACCATGCGCCGCGGCCACCGGGGCTGGGACGTGGCCGCGCTGCAGTTCCTGCTGACCCGGCGCGGCGTCATGGTCGGCTCGATCGACGGGGGCTTCGGCGCCCACACGAGCGCCGCCGTCAAGCGCTTCCAGTCGCGGACCGGCCTGGGCGCCGACGGACTGGCCGGCACGGCGACGATGCGCCGCCTGCACAGGCCCATCGCCAACGCCCCGTCGCCGACACGCGGATCCAACAGCCTGCACCGTCCCGTGAACGCGTCAATCGGCAGCCGATTCGGCCCCCGCGGTGGGCGGATGCACGCGGGCGTGGACTTCCCGGCCTCCACCGGCACGCTGGTCCGTGCCGCCCGCTCGGGCACGGTCCGGTTCGCGGGCTGGAACAGCGGCGGCTACGGCAACCTGGTCGTCATCGATCACGCCGGCGGGATGGAGACGTGGTACGCGCACCTGTCCTCGGTCGCCGTCAGCCCAGGCCAGCGGGTGAGCAGCGGGTCGGGCATCGGCCGCGTCGGCTCGACCGGCCGTTCGACCGGCCCGCACCTGCACTTCGAGCTCCGCCGCCGCGGCGAGCCGCTCGATCCGATGCCGTACCTGTAGGGCGGCCTACGCGGCTCGATCGGCCGGCTGCTGTTTCGCCCACGCCTCGTCGACCTTCTCGGCACGCGGGTGAACGGTTAGGGGCGTTGGAGCGCCCCCAAGCGTGCAGGGGTGAGCGCGCACCGCTCGGAGCGGCCGTAGCTCAGCGTCCGCCGAGGGTACGGCGGACCATCCGATCGCTGACCCGGTTGGCCAGGCCCGGGACGAATCGCGCGAGTCGGTGGGTAAGGCGCGCCCGCCGGCCGGGCACGATGGTCGTGCGGCGAGCCTGGAGCCCCGCGAGGATCTCCTCACACGCCTCGTCGACCTCGAGCGTCCCCGAGAACTTCTTGAGCTCGAGGCCGATCTCGCTGCCGGTGCGCCGCTCCTCCTCGACCATCGGCGTCTCGACCTCGGGTGGGCAGACGACGCAGACGTCGATGCCGCGGGGCGCGTACTCGAGGCGCAGGCAGCCGGCCAGACCCATCACCCCGAACTTCGAGGCGCTGTAGGCGGCGTACCCGTAGTTGGGCACGATGCCGGCGAGCGAAGCGATCAGGCCGAGCTGGGCGCCGGATCGCTGGTGGGGCAGGACGGCCGCCGCGAAGTTCCGCGAGCCGATGAGGTTGATCTCGACGACCCGCCGGAACTGCTCCTCGGTCAGCTCGTCGAACGGGCGTGACAGGTTGATGCCGGCGGAGTTGATCGCCAACGCGGGGGGACCGACAGCTTCGACGGCATCGCGGACCGCGGCCTCGACGGCGGGCCCGTCGGCCACGTCGACCTCGTGGAATGTTACGTCGGGCTGACCGCCGCCGCGCAGGCGGCTCAGCGCCTGATCGGTGATCGTCAGGTCGCAGATTGCCAGGGCGGTGCCCTGCGAGCGCAGGATCTCGGCGAGCCGCAGTCCGATCCCGCTTCCGCCGCCGCTGATCAGCGCGGTCGGCCACGTGGGGGTTCGACTCATGGCGTCCTGCCCTTTCCCATGAACGACGGGACCGGGCGAAAGCCGGTCACACGCCATGCCCACCGGCGCGGGTAGAGCAACTCGACGTTGTGGCCGCAGGGAAGGTCAAAGTACATGACGCGAAACACGCCGACCTCCAGCGGGGTCTCGCTGCGCGGGGTGAAGCCGCGCTGGACCCAGCGGTCGAAGGTCCGCTCGAACGTCGGGCGGTCGCGGGCAACGAAGGCGACGTTCATGATCCCCTGGTCGCAGATCCGGTGGCCGTCGGGAAGCGGGCGCCCCATCTGCTCGTACTCGACCAGTTCGATCACCGCCGTGCCCGCGTCCAGGGTGCGCTGTCGGCGATGGGCGCCCTCGAGCCCCCACAGCGCTTCGTGCGCGGGGTCGTGCAGCGGCCGAGCCGCGTCAGGGAGCCCGATGCCGTCGGCCCAGCTCACCGATGCGATCTCGAGGTCGGCGACCGAGATGGTCACGGACCGCAGCGTGGCCCCGGCGTCGGGCCAGCGCTTCACGGCCGGGGGGAGCGGGTCGTCCTCCATGAGCTCGATCCAGTTGCCCTCGGGATCGCGCAGACACGCACGCCGGCGCGGGCGCTCGCCGAGCACTGGTCCGACCGGCGCCGAGCCGAATCGATCCAGCCGGGCGAGCGTGGAATCGAAGTCGCCGACGTGGAACCCGGCGCGGCGGTACCCGTGGTCGGCAGCGGTCTCGTCCGGCCGCCGGGGCGTGGGTCTGGGGTGCAGGAACCGGAACAGCTCGATCTGGACCCACTCGCGCCCGTCCATGAGCCACCGCGCCGGGAATACGGGGAAGGGAAGGCCGTTGACCTTCGAGGCCGGGGGCCCGGCGAACAGCGACGCGCCGCTCGGCAGCAGCCCGAGCCCGTCGCGATACCACCGGCGCATGCCGCGGCCACCGAGATGGACGAAGGCAAGCTGACCGAGGGCAAAGCCCCCGGCCGAGGTCTCATCGCTCATCGCTCGTCGGCTGGAGCCTTGACAGCCGTGCCGAGGGCGATGGTCGCGGCGAGGACGGTCTCGGGATCATCGAGCTCCTTGCCATATAGCTCGCGCAGCTGACCCATCCGGTAACGCACGGTCTGAGGATGGATGAAGAGCGCTGCGGCGATGTCCTCGCGTCGCCCTTGGTGAAGCAGCCACGCCCGAAGCGTGTCGGCCAGCTTCTCCGCGCTTGTGGGGCGCAGCGACGCGAGTGGAGCGAGGACCTGTGAGCGGAGGTCGGCGAGCGCTTCGGCGTCGGAGGCGATCACGAGATCGACCAGGTGGTCGTCGGCGTCGATCGCATCTCCGGAGGACGGTTCCAGCCCGAGCCTGCGGACCTGGAGCGCACGTGAGTAGGAGAGCCCGGCATCGATCCAGGGCCGCTCGGGACCCAGGATCGCACCCCGGCCGCGGAGTGCTCGCCGTAGGCGCGCGCGCTCCTCGGCGCCGATCGTCGGCACCAGCAGGAGCTCGATCTCCTCATCATCCTCGACCCTCGGTAGCTCCTCGGTCAGCTGCAGCGAGCGCGCGTCTACGAGCGTCCGGATGCCGCGGGCCCGATCTCCGGGAAGAAGCACCGCGCTAAGGGCTGCCGGCGGCCGCCATCCTGCCCGCTCGGCATCCACCTCCAGGGCGTCGGCGGGGCCACCGGCGAGCAGGCGCCGAGTGAGGCGATCGAGGTTGCGTTGCACTACGCGATCGCGCGTTGCCAGCTCGTCCGCGTACCCAGAGACGCTCGCCGCCGAGAGTTCGTCGATGTAGGCAAAGTTGAGCTCGGCAAACTGAACCAGCCACTCGGGGGGCAGCTGGGCGGCGATGGCCACCCGTGACCACTCGCGCCACGCGACCCGGGCGCCGACTCGGTACGCGGCCAGAAGCACATCCATGGTGCGGCCGCTACGCACCTCACCTCGCCCCAGGGTATAGGCGGCATCGAGCATGGGCTGATGCGGGGAGGCCGCATCCGAGTCGGCGGAGCGCGAGGCGAGGCTGAGGAAGCCGCGCAGCGCAACCTCGACGGCTTCGTCGAGCGTTGCGCCCGCGGGCCCTCGGAGGGAGCTGAAGCCAGGGACCTCGGCAATCACCGCCGCCGCCGTCGAAGCGGCCACCGAGGGGAGCTCCGCCTGGAGTTTGTCTAGGACCGGAGCTGTCATTTCAAGAGTATCCAAGGAGCTTCAGGACCCAGACTAGCGTGGATTGTGTTCCCGGAGAACGAAAACCCTCATCTCCGTTTACCCGCTTCGGGCAAGAATCTCGACCCGAAACCGGGCAGTGTGGTCGATGTGCCGACCGCTACACCAACCCGCTCGCCGATCTCCGTCGCCCGCAAAGGCCTCGGAAAGCTCGCTGGGCTCGCCGCGACCCCGTTGATCCCCGAGGACTACCTGGATCTGCTCAGCCCGCTCGCCTCGCGCGCTGAGCTGCGCGGACGCATCGTCGAGGTCCTTCCTGAGACGGCCGACGCCGCCACCCTGGTGATTGAGCCGGGCCGCTCCTGGCGGCGCCACACGCCGGGCCAGTACATCCGCATCGGCGTCGATGTCGACGGCGTGCGGCAGTGGCGTGCCTACTCGCTCACCTCGACGGCCGCGCGTCCGGACGGGCACATCAGCATCACCGTCAAGGCGATGCCCGACGGCGTCGTCAGCAACCACTTGGTGCATCGCGCCCAGGTCGGGACGATCGTCCAGCTCGATCAGGCATGCGGCGAGTTCACGCTCGGCGAGGCGACCCACGAGCGGGCGTTGTTCGTCACCGCCGGCAGTGGGATCACGCCGGTGATGGGCATCCTTCGCGGCTGTCGCGACCAACTCCGCGATGTCGTCGTCGTCCATTCGGCGCCGACGGAGGCCGACGTGATCTTCAGGGCGGAACTGCGTCAGTTGGCGGCCGACGACCACATTGCCCTGATTGAGCGTCACACCGATGTCGAAGGCATCGTCGACGCCGCGACGCTCGCGGCGCTCGTCCCCGACCTCGCCTCGAGGGAGACGTGGGCGTGTGGACCGAGCGGCCTGCTGGACGCGCTCGAGCAGCACTTTGGCGACGCGGGAATTGACGAGCGGCTCCACACCGAGCGCTTCCGCGCGACCGCCCTCGTAACCGGTGACGGTGGTCCGGTCACCTTCTCGTCCTCAGCTGAGACGGTCGAGGCCGACGGCGCCACACCGTTGCTCGATGTCGGCGAGGCAGCCGGGGTGCTGATGCCCTCCGGTTGCCGCATGGGGATCTGCCACGGCTGCGTCGCTCCGCTCCGCGAAGGCGCCGTGCGCGACCTCCGTACCGGCGATCTCACCACCGCAATGGCCGGCGACAACGTCCGTATCCAGACCTGCGTGTCGGCAGCCGCCGGCCCCTGCAACATCGACCTCTAAGGAGACCATGACCGCAATTCAAAAAGACCCCAACAACGTGATCGCTCACCTCTCCGAGCAGGACATCACCGATATTGGTATCGAGCTCGACGCGATCCGAGCGGACGTCATCGCCTCCCGAGGTGAGGAGGACGCCGCCTATATCCGCAAGGTGATCGAGGCGCAGCGGAAGCTCGAGCTCGCCAGCCGCGTGGTGCTGCTGGCCTCCCTCCTCCCGCCCGCCTGGGTAGCGGGAACGGCGGGGCTCTCGGTCGCCAAGATCCTCGAGAACATGGAGATCGGCCACAACGTCATGCACGGCCAGTGGGACTGGATGCGCGACCCCAAGATCCACTCGACCACCTGGGAGTGGGACCATGCCTCGACGGCTGAGCTCTGGAAGCACTCCCACAACGAGCTGCACCACACCTACACCAACGTCATCGGCAAGGACAACGACCTCGGCTACGGGGTGATGCGGGTCGACGAGGACCAGCGCTGGGTGCCGCTTTACCTCGGCCAGCCACTGTGGAACCTGATCAACGCGTTCGTGTTCGAGTACGGGATCGCCGCCTACGACCTCGAGCTCGGCAAGAACTGGTCTTCGGCCCACACCGACCCCGAGTTGCGGCGCGAGGTCAAAGCGGTGCTGACGAAGATCCGAGCACAGGTCACCAAGGACTATGTCGTCCATCCGCTGCTGTCGGGCCCGTCGGCGCTGACCACGCTGGGAGCGAATGTCGCGGCAAACGTCGTCCGCAATCTCTGGACTCACTCGGTGATCATGTGTGGGCACTTCCCCGAGGGCGTGGCGACGTTCGAGAAGGAGTCGATCGAAGGCGAGACCCGTGGCGATTGGTACGTACGCCAGATGCTGGGCGCCGCCAACATCGACGGCACGCCGCTACTTCATCTGATGGCAGGCAACCTGTCGTTTCAGATCGAGCACCACCTATTCCCCGACCTGCCCAGCAACCGCTATGCGGAGATCTCGCCGAAGGTCCGGGCGATCTTCGAGCGCTACGAGCTTCCCTACGCCACCGGATCGCTCCCCAGGCAGGTGGCCTCCGCCTGGAAGAAGGTCATCCGGCTCTCGCTCCCCAACGACTTCCTAGCGAGAGCCAAGGGCATCCTCGGCTCCGACGGCAGCGATGCCGAGACCGGCGCGTCGGTGACGGAGCTGAGGCCTGAGCGAACGGCCGGGGTCACCTACCAAGCGGCGTGAGGAGAGGACATTCGTGCCAGCGCCGGCGGGAAACAGGACGCGGGACCGGGTCGCCTGGAACTCGTTGAGCACGCGGCCACGACAACGGCATCACTCGCCGTCTACGAGCTAGAGGTTTGGGCGCGCGTACGTTCATGGCCACAATCGACGCAGGCCGTCTGCTATACGCCGTAGATGCGTCGGCGGCTGGCCGGCATCGAGGTCGGTGGTGTGCACCGATCCGCTGGATCCCACGCCGTATCTGTAGCCGCCGACCAAGACGCTCTCCCAGGAGAAAGCGACGACCAGCTCACCGCTAATTCCCCGGGGGAGCGAGCTCCGAGCCCCGCGAGCACGTGACCCTGTGGTGGGGGGAGGTCTTCGGCGGAGGCGTCACCCGGACCCGGGGCCAAATTTGTATCTCCACCCCCGACCTGAGAAGGTGTCAGGCGATCTCAACCAAGGAGGAATGCATGGCATCGGACAGCGTCTACCGGGTAACCGACGTGGTCGGAGTGAGCGAGAAGTCGTGGGAGGACGCCGCTCACGCGGCGGTCGAGTCGGCCGGCGCCTCAATCCGCGATCTCAGGATCGCCGAGGTCGTGCGTCAGGACGTCAAGATCGAGGACGGGAAGATCACCGGCTTCCGGGTCCGTCTGGCGATCTCATTCAAGTACGACAAGTAGCTGCTGACTTGTGGCGGCGCTGCCGCAGCGCTGGAGGCAAACGCCATGCCGGAGGAGGGACTCGAACCCCCGACACGCGGATTATGATTCCGCTGCTCTAACCAGCTGAGCTACTCCGGCGGGGAAGCGGGATCGTAGCGGGGTGCGAGGGGTGTCCGGAGCCTCTCGCCGGGCTGGACCCGGTGTCGTAGGGTTCGGCCGATGAGCGATCTCGACAAGGCGGTGGAGGCGGTCGTCCGCGACTGCCTCGGCGTGAGGACGGGGGAGACGGTGCTCGTCATCGCCAACCCCGGGACCGAGGGCATCGGAACGGCACTCCGCGACGAGGCCGAGTCGGCCGGTGCCGACGCGGTGCTGATGATCATGGCCGAGCGCGATTCGCACGCGGCCGAGCCGCCCGCGCCGGTGGCCAGCGCCATGAACGCCTCCCACGTCGTGCTCGCCCCGACGCTGCAGTCGCTCTCGCACACCGCCTCGCGGCGAATGGCCAGCGAGAACGGGGCGCGGATCGCGACGTTGCCGGGCGTCACCGAGGAGATGCTCGCCCGCGTGATGAGCGCCGACATGACCGAGCTGCGTCGCCGGGCGAACGAGATCGCGCGCCGGCTGACCGCCGGGAGCGAAGCGCATCTGCGGTGCCCCAACGGCAGCGACCTGCGCCTGAACCTCGGCCAGCGCACGGCGGTCCCCGACGGCGGCGAGCTGTCGGGACCCAATGCGTTCGGGAACCTCCCCTGCGGGGAGGGCTTCGTCTCCCCGGTCATCGAGGGCTCCGAAGGCACGCTGGTCATCGACGGCACGGTCGCCGGGGTCGGGCGGGTCGTCGCCCCGGTCACGCTCGGGGTCTCCGACGGCCGCCTCACCGCCGTCGACGGGCCCGAGGCCCAGGCGCTGATGGACCTGCTCACCCCGCACGGCGACGACGCGCGCTGCGTTGCCGAGCTGGGCATCGGCTGTAACGAGAAGGCCCAGCTCACCGGCAACGTGCTCGAGGACGAGAAGATCCTCGGCACCGCGCACGTGGCCTTCGGCGCCTCGGAGGCGATCGGCGGCACCGGGCAGGTGCCCGTCCAGCTCGACTGTGTCGTCCTGCGCCCCGACGTGGACGTGGACGGCGAGCCGCTGGTCCGCGACGGTCAGCTGGTGGTGTGAACTCCGACACGCTGCTGGCCGTCCCCAACGTCTCCGAGGGACGCGACGCCGGGCTGATCGATCAGCTGGCCGGGGCCTTCTCCGAACAGGCCGAGCTGCTGGACACCCACTCCGACGCCGACCACAACCGCACCGTCTTCACGCTCGCGGGGACCCCGGCCGTGCTGCGCCAGGCGCTGCTGGCCGGGGCGCAGGAGACCGTGGCGCGGCTGGACATGACGACCCACGTCGGGGAGCACCCGTGCGTGGGAGCGCTCGATGTCTGCCCCGTGGTGTTCCCGGCCGCCGATGGCGAGCAGCGCGCCGCCACGGTCGCCCGCGAGCTGGCACCGCGCATCGCCGAGGCCAACGGGCTCCCGGTCTTCCTCTACGGGCGGCTTGCCTCGGCGCCCGAGCGCCGCGAGCGCGCGTTCTTTCGGCGTGGAGGTGTGGTCGAGCTCGCCCGCCGCCTGCAGGCCGGAGAGCTCCGGCCCGATTTTGGTCCCGAGCGGATCCACCCCAGCGCGGGCGCCGTGCTGGTCACCGCTCGCCCGCCGCTGGTGGCGTTCAACCTCGAGCTGGACACCGGCGACGTCGAGCTGGCCCGGGCGGTGGCGGCCCAGCTGCGTGAGTCCGGGGGCGGTCTCCCCGGCGTGCGGGCGATCGGCCTCGGGCTCTCCAGCGGCCGGGCCCAGATCTCGACCAACGTGCATGACCCGTTCGCGGTGCCGCTCGCCGAGGTCGTCGAGCGCACCGCTGCGCTGGCCGGTGCGCTGGGCGCGAGGCCGGTCGCGGCCGAGCTCGTCGGCCTGGCTCCGCGCGCGGCGTTCGACGGCTTCCCCGCCGAGCTTCCCATCCCCGGATTCGATCCCCGCTGGCACCTGATCGAAGCGAGGCTCGGCGGCCGTTAGGCAGCGCAGGCCTGTCGGTCGCGTTCAGCGACGCAGCGAGAAGGGAACACGCACGGACGGGTCTACTGATATGTCCTGATCTTTGTCAAGTGGTTAACCGCTGATGGCCCGCCGTGAGGCGGGCTGTTTCGGTTTGGGGGGCGGCGGCTCCGGCGTGTTTGCGCGACGCGCGGTCAGGCTGATATGCGCGGATCCGGGTGGCCGCAGGACCGGGTTTCGTCGTGAGGGCCGCTCTTCTAGAAACGAGCGTGGCCGCCGGGTTGGTCGTGGCGGTTGCTCATAGTAGGAACGCGGGTCCCTCGCGCGAAGGTCGGCAGGCCGCCGCCCTCCAAACCGTCAGCGGTCACAGAGGTTCACTCGATCAGGACGATCGCCCAGCAAAAGCCGGCGAGTTCGCGGGCGACGGCGACGGTGGTCACCGTCGCGCGTTTGCGTGTGCGCAGCCGTGTGTAGGTGCGGTGCAGACGCCGCTGGGCCGACCAGGCAACGGCTATCGCCTCGGCGGGCTGGCCTTGTTGGCGGCGGGCGATCTCGCGTCCGACGCGCGGCGGGTTGCGGTAGTGCCAGGCGGCCTCGACCAACAGCCGCCGGGCATGGCGAGATCCGGACTTGGTGATCGAGCCGAGGCGGCGAGAGTTGCCCGAAGAGTGCTCGGAGGGCACCAGGCCCACGTAGCTCATCAGCTGCCCGGCCCGGCCGAAGCGGGCGAAGTCGCCGACCTCCGCGCACAGGCCAACGGCGGTCAGGGTGTCGACGCCTCGCAAACAGCGCAGCAGGCCGACCTGCCGGGCCCACGGCGAACTCGGAATCAGAGCCTCGATCTGGCGCTCGAGTTCGCCGCGCCGATGCAGCAGAACCTCGACGGCGCCCCGGTAGTCGTCGAAGCAAGCCTGGGCGGCCCGATCGTCGAAGCGCAGCGTGCTCAGCCACTGCAAGTGACGTTGGGTCCAGTTTCTGCCCGGCCCCTCGAAACGGATCTCGTGGCGCAACAACAACTTGGCAAGCCGGTGGCGGGCGCGCATCAGATCCATGCGCACGTCCTCGCGAGCGCGGACCAGATCGCGCATCGCCTCCTCCGGCGGGCCAGGAACCCGGACCGCGCTGAGCTTGCCCGTAGCCCGTCGGCCCAGCCTCATAGGTCGCACGCACCGGGCCCTGCAACGAACGACACAACCCGACCACCGGACCGCTCTCACCGCCCAGCCGCGCAAAACGTAGCTCGCCAGTCTCCGCGTCCAAGATCGCCGCGACAACCTTCGCGGCATGGACATCCAGACCCACCAGGGTCCTAGCCTTCGCCATGTCGGCGCCTCCTATTGAGTTGGGACGCGTCGCGGCTCCACCCGCGACGCTCGTCGTTCACCCCGCTCGATGGCGGGGCGCCGACCTATCCGTAACCGCCAGGCCGGACACTCACCAGGACATAGGGTCTAGGGTGCCGGTGTGGCCCAGCAGCGCAAGAAACGCAAGCGCAAGCACCGCGGCACCCAGGGTGGCCGCGTCGACCGGCGCGGACGCACCTCGCGACCGCTGTCGCGGGCCGAGGCGCGCGACCGTCACCGCGCGAGCAAGGCCGCGCGGGCGCTGCAGCCACCGACCTGGCGCGGGACGCTTTCGCGTGCCGCGCTGGCCGCCGCGGTGTTCTTCGTCGCCATCGTGCTGATCGGCCGGGCGACCATCCCGGCCGCGCTGATGCTGTCGTTGGTGATGCTCGCCGTTTACATCCCGATGAGCTACCTGGTGGACCGGTTCTTCTACCGCTGGCGGCTCAAGCGGGAAGCCAAGCAATCGGGCTGACGCCGGTCGCCGCCGTCAGTCCTTCTCGACGGTCTTCTTGAGCCGCTCGAGGGACTTCTGGGCCTCTTCGGCCGCCTTGCCGCCGGTCAGCTTGTCGGCCATGGAGCCGAACCCGGGCATCTCGAACGAGTTCTCGTAGACGAACCGCGTGCCCGGGTCGGTCTCGGAGAGCTCGTAGGTGCACGTGGCCTCCGAACCCATCGGCCCGTTGCCCTTCCATCGGGCCCATGTCGGCCGGTCGGCCTCGAGCACCTTCCATTCGACCGCGAAGTCGGTGCCCATCAGCGTCATCCGCTGGGTGAACTCGTCGCCTTCGGTCATCGGGGCCTCGGGCGGGTCCTCCACGTTTTTGTGCAGCGAAACCCACTCGCCGAGGCGCCGCGGGTCCATGACGACAGCCCATACCTCATCGGGCGAGGCCTCGATCTCGATTTCGCCGCTGACACCGTCGGGCTCGCCCACCCGGCCGATCTACCCGCCCGCCCCGCCGGGCAAACGACCCCCGCCGCTCGCTGAACGCTTCACCGCACCCCCGGGCCGAGAATCGTTCAGCGAACCCGGTGGCCCGCCGGCGCTCCTGCTCGCTGAACGCTTCGCCGCGTCATGGACCCGAGAATCGTTCAGCGAACCCGTTGAGGGCCGCCGGTCGCCGGTACGCTTCGCGGCGTGGAGGTCCGTGAGTTCACCGTCGGGCAGGTGCAGGAGAACTGCTACCTGCTGTGGGACGACCCGCAGCGGGCGATCATCATCGACCCGGGTGACGAGGCGCCGAAGCTGCTCGCCGCGATCGAGCGTCTCGGGCTCACGCTCGAGGCCATCCTGCTCACCCACTGCCACTTCGACCACATCGGCGCGGTCACGCCCGTGGCCGAGGCCACCGGCGCGCCGGTCTGGTGTCCGGAGCTGGAGACCGCGGTCCTGGCCGACATCATGAGCTACGTGCCGTGGCCCGGGTTCGGGCCGTTCGAGAGCTACGAGGCCGACCACACGGTCGCCGGCGGCGAGACGCTCGAGCTGGCCGGGATGCAGTTGGACGTGATCTTCACTCCCGGGCACAGCCCCGGCCACGTCAGCTACAGCCTTGCCGACGAGAAGGCGCTGTTCTCCGGCGACGTGCTGTTCCAGGGTTCGGTGGGCCGGGTGGATCTGCCCGGCGGCGACTGGCCCACACTGCGCGACAGCATCGCCACGTTGATCTCCACGCTGCCCGCCGAGACGCGTGTCTACCCGGGCCACATGGGCCAGACGACGCTCGGCGCCGAGTTGCGTTCGAACCCGTTCCTGACCGAGCTGCAGACCTGAGGCCCGGGGTTGCGGCCGTTGTAGCGGGCGCTAGATTCGGGGGACGATGAGCAACCGGTTCCAGGCGCCCCGCGGCACCTTCGACATCCTGCCCGAGCTCGAGGAGGCCCGCACCCGGATCGAGCGGATCGCCCGCGAGGTGCTCGGGAGCGCGGGCTACGGTCGCATCGAGACCCCAGTCCTTGAGGACACGTCCCTGTTCCAGCGCGGGGTGGGGGAGTCCACCGACATCGTGCGCAAGGAGATGTTCT
Organism: Solirubrobacterales bacterium; assembly: GCA_050999155.1. Taxonomy (GTDB): domain Bacteria; phylum Actinomycetota; class Thermoleophilia; order Solirubrobacterales; family 70-9; genus JBPCPM01. Next base: position 3,608 of record JBPCPM010000037.1, on the reverse strand, counting down.
CCCTCACCGACCAGGGCGACCGCTCGCTGACCCTGCGTCCCGAGGGCACCGCGGCCATCTGCCGGGCCTACGTCGAGCACGGGATGCACCGCCTCCCGCAGCCGGTGAAGGTCTGGTACCAGGGCCCGTTCTTTCGCCAGGAACGCCCCCAGGCCGGCCGCTACCGGCAGTTCACCCAGATCGGCGCCGAGGCCATCGGGTCCGACTCGCCGCTGGTCGACGCCGAGCTGATCATCGGCCTCTCCGATCTGCTCGGGCGCCTGGAGGTGCCCGGGGTGCTGCTGCGCTTGTCGAGCCTCGGGTCCCCCGACAGCCGCGCCGCCTATCGCGCCGAGCTCACGGCCTACCTCAGCGACCACGCCGACGAGCTGCACCCCGACGTCCGCGACCGGATCGCCACGAACCCGCTGCGCGCCTTCGACGCCGCCGACGAGGGAACCCGGCGGGTCATGGCCGACGCGCCCCGGATGGTCGACCGCCTCAGCATCGACGACTCCGAGCACTTCGCCGAGGTCCGGCACCTCCTCGACGCGGAGGGAATCGCCTACGAGCTGGACGGCACCCTGGTGCGGGGCCTCGACTACTACACGCGGACCGTCTTCGAGTTCACCTGCGACGCCCTCGGCGCCCAGTCGGGCATCGCCGGCGGTGGCCGTTACGACCGGCTCGTGGCCGAGCTCGGTGGCCCGGAGACCCCGGCCGCGGGCTGGGCGGCAGGCATCGAGCGGATCCTTCTCGCTCTCGGCGACCAGCAAGCCGTGCCGCCGCGCGACGTGTACGTCGTCGCCGGCGACGACGCGGCGCGCGCCAAGGCGTTCGCCCTCGCGCTGGAGCTGCGCCGCCACGGCATGCGCGCCGAATGCGACCTGGCCGGCCGCAGCGTCAAGGGCCAGTTCAAGCAGGCCGACCGGCTCGGCGCCCGTCAGGCCGTGGTCCTGGAGAACGGCGGCTCGGCCACCGTCCGCGACATGGCCGCCGGCACCCAGCGCGAGGTGCCGATCGCCCGGCTGGTCACCGAGCTACGGGGCCTGTGAGGTCGTCCCGGCCTCCCGCTTGCCAGACTCCAGCGCCGTGTACGACCTCGCGCCCTCGATCCTCCCGCCGGACAACCGCTTCCGCGACAGCTGGTGCGGAACCGTGCTCGCCGACCGGGTCGACAACGATCTGCGCGTCGCCGGCTGGGTCCACCGCCGGCGCGACCACGGCGGGCTGATCTTCATCGACTTGCGCGACCGGACGGGTCTGCTGCAGCTCGTCTTCGATCCCGAGCACGACGCCGAGGCCCATGGGCTGGCCGGGGAGCTGCGCTCCGAGGACGTCATCACCGCGGCCGGAACCGTCGTGCGCCGCGAGCCGGACACCGTCAACGAGGCCATACCCACGGGCGAGGTCGAGGTCCGGGTGGTGAGCCTCGAGCGGCTTTCGGACGCCGACACGCCGCCGTTTCCCGTCGAAGGGTACGCCGGCCAGGCCGGCGAGGAGCTGCGCCTGCGCCACCGCACGATCGATCTGCGGCGTCCGTCGATGCAGCGGGCGCTCACGGTGCGCCACCGGGTCACCAGCGCCGTCCGGACCTTCCTCGACGCCGCGGCGTTCGTCGACGTGGAAACCCCGATCCTCACCCGCTCCACGCCCGAGGGCGCGCGCGACTTCCTCGTGCCGGCGAGCTCGGCGCCGGGCAGCTTCTACGCGCTTCCCCAGTCACCGCAGCTGTTCAAGCAGCTGCTGATGTGCGCCGGATTCGAGCGCTACTACCAGATCGCCCGCTGCTTCCGCGACGAGGCGACCCGGGCCGACCGCCAGCCCGACTTCACCCAGATCGACCTCGAGATGTCCTTCGTCACCGCCGACGACGTGATGGAGCTCAACGAGCGGCTGGTCGCCCACGCGCTCGCCGCCGCCGACATCGGCATCCACACCCCGATTGCCCGGATCACCTACGACGACGCGATGGACCGCTACGGCACCGACCGCCCCGACACGCGGTTCGGCATGGAGATCTGCGACCTCACCGAGGCACTCACCGAGACCGAGTTCAAGGTGTTTCGCTCCGTCGCGACGGGGGGCGGGACGATCCGCGGGATCAACGCGGGGCGCCGGGAGATGTCGCGGGCCGAGCTCGACGGGCTGATCGGCTTCGCCCAGGAGTGGGGCGCCAAGGGCTTGGTCTGGGCCTTCCGCGAGGGCGACGGCTGGCGCTCGCCCACCGCGAAGTTCCTCTCCGCCGACGAGCTGGCCGAGCTCAACGGCCGCCTGGACGCCGAAGAGGGCGACCTGTTGCTGATCGTCGCCGACGAGCCCGCGGTCGCCGCGCGGGTCCTTGGTGCCCTGCGCTTGCACCTGGCCGATCGCTTCGAGCTTCTCGACGCCGACCACCACGAGCTGGTGTGGGTCACCGACTGGCCGCTGTTTGCCCGGGATGCCGACGAGGAGCGCTGGGACGCGCTGCACCACCCGTTCACCGCGCCCGACGGTCCGCTGGATCCCGACGACCCCGGCTCGGCGCGCGCCCTGGCCTACGACCTCGTCTGGAACGGCACCGAGATCGGCGGCGGCTCGATCCGCATCCACGACCCCGAGCTCCAGCAGCGGGTGTTCACCGTGCTCGGCATCGACGCCGAGGAAGCCAACGAACGCTTCGGCTTCCTGCTGGACGCCCTGCGCTACGGCGCCCCGCCGCACGGCGGCATCGCCTTCGGCCTCGACCGGATCGTCGCCATTGCGCTGGGCACCGAGTCGATCCGCGACGTCATCGCCTTTCCCAAGACGGCGTCGGGGGCGGACCCGCTGACCGGCGCTCCCGCGCCCGTCGACCAGGTGCAGTTGCGCGACCTCGGCCTGCGCATCGCCCCGGGCGGGCCGACCCGGCCCGGCGCGACCGGCTCGGTCAGCCAGGCCGGCGGCGAGCAGCCCACCGCGCCCCCGGCGTGAGCTGGCTGCGACGCCTGCTGGACCGCAGCCCCGGGCCGGGGTCCACGCCGGTGCACGTCGGAGACCCCCGGTTCGACGACTGGGATGTCGTGCGTGACTTCGGTTCGGCCGAGAACGCCCGGGCCTGGCATCAGCACCTGCGCGACCGGGGAATCGAGGGGGCCCTGACGACCGACCATCCGCTCGACCGGTTTGGCCGCGGCGACATCGCGCTGCGCGTGCCGCCCGGCCAGTGGAGCGACGCCGAGGTGTTCCTCGACAACATCGAGGCCGAAAACGAGGACTACGACCCGATCGACGACGAGCTGTAGAGGGTCACCGACGGGACACGAATGGGTGACATCTCAAGCTCGAGGCCACGGGTGTCGATGGTGGAGGCGATACCGTTTCGGGAAAGGCCCGAGTGTGACCGACAGTCGTGCAGCGAAGCTTGAGCCAACACAATCGAGATGGGAGCCCGGTCTGGGTGGACGGTGTGCCGTCCATTCGCTAGGCACCCCCCTGTATATACGGGTCTCAAATACCGCTCACGACATCGCCACATTGGGGCCTTTTTCTTGCCTTTGGAGGTCGTCGTGGGCGGCCTGAGCGAAAAGCTCGACGAGAACCCACAGCTGAAGATGCTCGTGCTGGGCGGGCTCGGGCTCCTGTGTGTCGCCATCTTGTATCTCCGCGTC
>JBPCPM010000161.1:0-5438 GCA_050999155.1 Solirubrobacterales bacterium | reverse complement strand
GGCCTGCCGCCCGACGCGGGCCGCCTGCTCGCGCTGGACACCGCCACGCTCAGCGTCCTCGGTGTCGAGCGCGGCACCCGGCTGATCCTCCGCTGGAACATGCCCGGGCAGCCGAACCTCGAGTCGTCGTGACCGAGCCCGGGCCGCCCTAGGGCCTGGCATGCAGTACGTTGCTGAGGTGGACGTATTACAGTGGGAGGGTGAGTGCGACACCCGAGAACAGCGAACGCTGCGAACCATCAGTGCCCGTGAGGCCCGGAGGTAGGCGATGGATGAAGGGCATCGAAAGCACGAGTCCGAGCGCGGTGAGGCTGCGCTCGACCACTATGAGCGCAGTCCCGGCGAGTGGGAGGAGGTTCCTCCTCCCGTGGCCCGCCAAGAATCGGTCGCGCGGTTGGGAGCGACGATCAGTGTTCGCTTCGATCCCGAGATAGCGGATCGGCTGCGGGCTGCGGGCCGGAGGCTCGGAGTTCCCTACGCCTCCTTGGTGCGCCGCTTCGTGGAGGAGCGGCTTGCCGAGCTCGAGGGCCAGCCGCTGCCTGAGCGGTTCCACCGCCGTCTCGTCCTCGATGTGGAGGTGAGCCCGGCCACCGGTGAGGTCACGATCGTCCCGGGGGCCGCCTGACCCGCTCATTGACCCCGGCCCTGTGGCCGACAGGTGATCAGACGCCGAGGTAGCGCTGGAGGGCGTCGCTGCCCACGATCTCGGCGGCGGGCGCGTCGTGGCGGATCGCGCCCTTCTCGATGAGGTACGCCCGGTCGGCGTAGCGCAGGGCGAAGCGGTGGTTCTGCTCGGCGAGGACTATCGCCAGACCGGTCTCTTTGAGGCCGCCGAGCAGCCGCCCGATCTCGCCCAGGACGACGGGGGCGAGACCCTCGGACGGCTCGTCGAGCAGCAGCACCCGGGGGTTGGCCATGAGCCCGCGGCCGACCGCGAGCATCTGCCGTTCCCCCCCGGACAGGTTCCCGGCGAAGCGCGCCCGGAGGCCCGCCAGCTTCCCGAACGCCTCGAACACGCGGTCCACGGTCCAGCGGTCGGCGGCGTCGGCGCCCCGGGAGCGGACGACCTCGAGGTTCTCCTGCACGGTGAGGTTGGGGAACACCCGCGCCCCGGAGGGCACGAGCGCGAGCCCGCGCCGGGACCGCCGGTACGCCGGCAGGCCCTCGACGGGCTCGCCGGCGACGCGGATGCTGCCGCCGCGGGTCCGCACGATGCCCGCCAGCGCCCCGAACGCGGTCGTCTTGCCGGCGCCGTTGCGGCCGAGCAGCGCGACCAGCTCGCCGCCGGCGACGTCGAGGGCGACGTCGTGGAGGACGTGGCTGGCGCCGTAGAAGGCGTTGAGGCCGCGGACCTCGAGCATCACTCGTCGCTCCCGAGATAGACGCGCCGGACCTCGGGATCGGCGCGGACCTCGTCGGGGGTGCCGTCGACGAGCGCGCGCCCCTGGTGCATGACGAGGACGCGGTGGGCGGTCCCGAACACGACCTCCATGTCGTGCTCGCAGAACAGCACGGTGAGGCGGCGCTCCTCGGCGATCCGGCGGACGAGCGCCATCGTGCGGGCCGTCTCGGCCGGCGCCATCCCCGCGGTGGGCTCGTCGAGCAGCAGCAGCTTGGGCTCCAGGGCCAGCGAGATCGCCAGCTCCAGCGCCCGCTGGTCGCCGTGGGACAGGTTTCCGCCGCGTGCGCGCTCCACGGCGAGCAGCCCGACCGCGTCGAGGATCTCGCGGACCTCCGCGGCGTGCATGCCCTTCGCCCTGCCGAACGGCCTGGCGCTCTCGCCCCGGCGCGCGACGATCCCCAGGCGCACGTTCTCCCCGACCTCCAGACCAGGGAAGATGCTGGTGATCTGGAACGCCCGGCCGATGCCGGCGCGGGCGATCCGGTAGGTCGGCTGCCCGGTGATGTCGGCGCCGTCGAACGTCACCGTGCCGGTGTCGGGCCGGAAGTGGCCGGTGACAAGGTTGAACAGCGTCGACTTGCCGGCGCCGTTCGGGCCGATCACGGCCCGGAGCTCGCCGGCCTCGACGCGCAGGTCGACCCCGTCGACGGCCTTGAGGCCGCCGAAGCGCTTGCGGACGTCGGAGACCTCGAGGAGCGGCGTCACGGCGTCCTCCGCCCCGCCGGTGCGGGCTCCCGGTCGGTGTCCGCGACCGGGGGCGCCGCCGGCCCGCCGCCCCTGCCCGCGACGAGCCGCGCCAGGCGCTGCACGCCCTCGACGATGCCGCCTGGCAGGAACAGGATGATCAGCAGCAGGACGAGGCCGAGCACGGCCTGCCAGTACTCGATGTTGCGGATGATGTAGTCGCGGAGCAGGCCGAAGACGACCGCGCCGACGGCCGGGCCGGCGAAGTTCGACAGCCCGCCGATCAGCGTCACGAAGATCGGCTGCGCCGAGGTGGTCCAGTGCATCAGCAGCGGGAACGCCTGCCGGTCGACGAGCACGTACATGGCGCCCGCGTAGCCGGCGAACGCGCCGCCGAGCGTGAACGCGGCCAGTTCGTAGCGCTTGACCTTGATGCCGAGGAAGCCGGTGCGCTCGCGGTTCTCGCGGATCGCCCCCAGCGTGGCGCCGAACGGCGAGCGCATCACCAGACCGAGGATCACGAGCGCGATCGCAGCCAGCGCCAGCAGGGCGTAGTAGCGGGGCACCGGCGCGGACAGCGCCGGCGGCAGGATGACGCCGTGGATGCCGTCGTCCCCGCGCGTCAACGACCGCCACTGGAAGGTGACGAGGAAGATCAGCTGCCCGAGCGCGAGGGTGAGCAGCGCGAAGTACAGCCGTGTCGCGCGCAGCGCGATCAGGCCGGTGACGTAGGCGACGACGGCGGTGACGAAGGGCGCCAGCGCCACGCCGGCCATCGGCGGCAGGCCGAGGTGCAGCGCCCCGAGGGCGACGGTGTAGGCGCCGACGCCGTAGTAGGCGCCGTGGGCGAACGAGACCAGCCCCGTGTAGCCGAGCAGGACGTTGAAGGAGGTCGCGAACACGGCCAACACGAGCACCGACATCAGCAGGTAGACCTGCCGCTCGGTCGCGACCAGCGGGGCGACGGCGGCGGCGACCGCGGCCAGGCCCCAGCCGGCCACGGCGATCGGCGGCCTGGTCACCGCTCCACCACCCCGAACAGCCCGTAGGGGCGCCACATCAGGACCGCGACCATGACCACGAAGACGATCGCGAGCGCCGCCTGCGGCACGAACAGGATCCCGAAGGAGAACGTCAGTCCGACGAGCAGCGCCCCGACCGCGGTGCCGACGAGGCTGCCGAGGCCGCCGATGATCACGACGGCGAAGGACTCGATGATGATGTCGATGTCCATCCCCAGCCGGGCGGTGGACTGCGGCGCGGCCAGCACCCCGCCGATGGCGGCGAGCGCGCCGCCCAGCGCGAAGACCACGGTGAACAGCAGCGGGACATTGGCCCCCACGAGGCCGAGCATCTCCGGGTCCGACACGGCGGCGCGGATGTCGCGACCCAGGCGGGTCCGCGTCATCAGCGCCCACAGGGCCACGGCCAGGACGACGGCGACGGCGATCAGGAACAGGCTGTAGCGCGGGAAGATCACGCCGCCCAGGTTGATCGAGCCGCTGACCAGCCGGGGCTGGCGCACCGACCGCGGCCGTTCGCCCCACAAGAACTGGACGAGGTCCGAGAAGATCAGCACGCAGGCGAAGGTCGCGAGCAGCTGGAGCAGGTGCTCCGAGGCGTACAGGCGGCGGAGCGCCAGCGTCTCGACGAGGGTGGCGAGCACGGCGACCACCACGACCGCGGCGGCGACGGCCAGCACGAAGCCCGCCGGCCCCTCGACCGCCTCGATCACCGTCACGCCGACGAAGGCGCCGACCATGAAGAACGAGCCGTGCGCCACGTTGACGACCCGCAGCGCGCCGAACACCAGGCTGAGCCCGGCCGCGACGATGAACAGGATCGCGGCCCGGGACAGCCCCGTCAGCAGCTGGAGGACGAACGCCTGGGTCGTCATGGTCGGCTGTGCTCGAAGCGGCTAGCCGGCACGGGCCGCCTCGACGTCCTCCTCGCTGAGCCAGATGTCCTCGGCAGGGACCACGGTGGTCTCACCGTAGACGTAGAAGCCGAGCTCGTCGTCGAAGGTCAGCTCCGCGATGTAGGACGGCACCGCCGCCTGGTGGTCGATCTCGCGGATGTGGGTGTCGCCGCGCAGGGAGGTGAACTCGAAGCCCTCGACGGTCTCCACGAACGCGTCGGCGTCGAGGTCCCCGTTCTCCTCGACCACCTCGGCCCACAGGTTGACCGCGTCGTAGGCCATGCACGCCCAGTCCGACGGCACCTCGCCGTAGGCGGCCTCGTAGGTCTCGACGAAGGCGGCCATCTGCTCGGTGTCGATCGTGAACGGGCAGCGCGAGTACGCGCGGATGCCCTCGAGGTCGACGGCGTCGCCCAGCTCCTGCAGCGCGTCGGTCTCGTACAGCGCGGTGAAGTAGACCTGGTCGAAGAAGCCGAGGTCGGCCGCCTGCTGCGTGAAGGTCACGAGGTCACCCGCGAACAGCGGCGTGTACACGGCCTCGGGGCTGGCCGCGAGCAGCGACGTGATGAAGGGCTGGTAGTCGGACTCGCCGAGCTCCGGGAACTGCTGCGCGACGATCTCGACGTCGGGCTTCTCGGCCTGGAGGGTCTCGACGAACGTCGCGGTCTGGCGCTGGCCGAACTCGTAGTTCGGCGCGATCGTCGCCCAACGGGTGTATTCGCGGCCGGCGAGGTCGACGCCCTGGGCGCGCGCCTCCATGCCGGTGTTCGGCACGACCGAGACGACGTACGGCTGGAACTCCTGGACGGTCAGGGCCTCGGTGTTGGAGGTGTGGACGATGAACGGGACCTGCCGCTCGGCGGAGACCTCGCTGATCGCGAGCGCCACACCCGACGACACCGGGCCGAGCAGCATGCTCACGCCCTCGTCGATGATGAGGTCGCGGGCGATGCGGACGCCCTCCTCGGGCGCGGCCTGGTCGTCGGCGACGATCAGCTCGACCGGGCGGCCGAGGACCCCGCCGGCCTCGTTCAGCTGGTCGACGGCGAGCTCGGCGGCATTGCGGTTGGCCTCGCCGAACAGCGCGATCGACCCGGACAGGGTCGTTGCCATGCCGATCTTGATCGGCTCGCCCTCCGCGGCGGACCCGGTCGGGGTGTCGGTGCCGGTCGTCGTGCCGGTGGTTTCCGTCCCGGCGGGTTCCGTCCCGGTGCTCGTGGACTCGGTCTGGGTCTCCGGCGGGGAGTCGGTCACCGCGCCGGCGGTCCCGGCGTCGCCCTCCGTCGGGCCGGCGTCGCCGCCGCACTCAACCCCGCCGCCGCCGCAGGCAGCGGCGAGCATCGAGAGCACGAGCAGGGGAGCCGGCCAGCCCGGCAGGGGGGTGTGGGTGCGTCACTTCACAGGTGCTCCTCGGTGTCGGGGTGGTCGGGCGGC
>JBPCPM010000142.1:0-3599 GCA_050999155.1 Solirubrobacterales bacterium | reverse complement strand
TGGTTCGTTCGCTTCGGGGCCTCGGTGGGCATCACCCGAGGTGCGTGAGCCAGACTGTTACGGCGGTAACAGCGATGGTTACGGGGGGTGCGATGAGCGAGGAGCCAGGTTCGGGCCTCGTCGAGCGTGCCCGTGAGGTGGCCTCCCAGGGCCGCTGGCCGCAAGCCTTCGAACTTCTCACCGAAGCCGACGCTGGCGGTCTCCTGTGTCCCGCCGACCTGCCGATGCTCGGCGAGGTCGTCTACGCCGCCGGCCACCTCGACGTCACGATCGATGTGTGGGAGCGCGCCCACGCGGCGTGCGTAGCGGCCGGCGATCCAGTAGCGGCGGGGGGCGCCGCGGTGCGCGTCGCCATGCACCTGCTGTTCGACACCGCGCTCATGGCCCCCGTGCGCGGTTGGCTGGCGCGAGCCGAGCGATTGCTCGAGGGCCAGGGGGAAACGCCCGCGCACGCGTGGTTCGCGGTCGTCCGCAACTACGAGCGGATGCTGGCCGGTGACCTCGCCGGTGCCCGGGAGTGGGCGCGGGAGGCGGTCCGGATCGGCTCGACGTGCGACCCCGCCGCCTGTGCAATCGGGCGGGTGGCCGAGGCTCGGTTGCTCATCCTCGATGGCGATGTCCGAGCGGGCCTCGTCATGCTCGACGAGGCCGGCGTGGCGACGACGTCAGGCGACCTGGATCCGCTCTCCACCGGGGTCGTGTTCTGCGAGCTCGTGTGCGCGCTGCAGGGCCTCGCGCTCTACGACGTGGCCGAAGAGTGGACCGAGGCGATGGAGCGATGGTCGGAGACGAACGCCATTGGGAGCCTCCACGGTAGGTGCCGCGTCCACCGCGCCGAGATCCTCCGGTTGCGTGGCTCGTGCAACGAAGCGGAGCACCAGGCGCTCGTCGCGTGCGACGAGCTGCGTCCGTACCTGCGACGCGAGCTCGGCTGGCCGCTGAGCGAGCTCGGGCGCATCCGGCTGCACAAGGGCGACCTCGTCGGTGCCGAGGAGGCTCTGCTGGCGGCCCACGCCGCGGGGGTGGGACCCCCAACCGGGTCTTGCGCTGCTGCGCCTGGCGCAGGGTGACACGGCTACCGCGGCTGCTTCGATCCGGGAGGCGCTCGACCGTCCGGTGCGGGTTCCCTCGAAGGAGCGACCGCCCAACAACGACCTGCAGCGCGCTCCCCTGCTGGCGGCGCAGGTGGAGATCGGCGTGGCGGCCGGTGACCTCGAGCGCGCCAGAGCGGCCGCCGACGAGCTCGACTTGATCGCCGCCCAGTTCGAGAGCAAGGCGCTGGTGGCCAGCGCCGCCGCCGCTCAAGGCCGGGTGCGGCTCGCCGAGGGTGACGTGGCAGAGGCGGAGCTGGCGTTCACCGACGCGGTGCGGTTCTGGAACGAGGTCGGGGCGCCGTACGAAGCAGCCCTCGCCCGCCTGGGGCTCGGCGACGCCTATGGCGCCGGCGGGAGCGAGCAGCGCGCCGCTCTGGAGCGGCAGGCGGCCCGTACGATCCTCCACGGGATCGAGGCCGCGCCGTCGCAGGCGCCGCCGGCTCCGGCTCAGACGCCGGCTGCGGATTCGGATGCGGAGGGCAACGTCTTCCGCCGTGAGGGCGACTACTGGCTGGTCGTGTTCGACGGGCACACGGTCAGGGCCCGCGACCTCAAGGGCATGCGGTACCTCGCCCGGCTCCTCGCTGAACCCGGCCGCGAGCTGCATGTGCTGGATCTCGTCGCGGCGGAGTCAGGAGCGTCAGGGAAGGGCGACGTGCCAAGGTCCGCGCTCGGCGGCGCGGGCGCGATGCTCGACCCGCAGGCGAAGGAGGCGTATCGCCGGCGCCTCGTGGAGATCGAGGAGGACATAGAGGAGGCGACCGCCGCCGGGGATGACGAGCGAGCCGCGCAGGCCGGTGCGGAGCGCGAGATCCTCGTCAAGGAGCTCGCCCGCGCCTTCGGCCTGGGCGGCCGGGCCCGACCCGCGGCGTCAGCCGCCGAGCGAGCGCGAGTCGGGGTGACGCGCGCCGTCCGCCAAGCGATGTCACGGATCGCCGAGCAGCATCCCGCACTCGGGGAGCACCTCGACAGGACCATCCGCACGGGCGCGTACTGCGCCTACGTCCCGGACCCTCGCGCCCCTGCAGGCTGGACGGTCTGAGCCGACAGGCCCAGATCGCACCCCATCACCACACGGGACGTGAAGCCCACCTGGGCATCCTGATCGGATGGGGAGCTCGTGAACAACTCTGGTTGCAGCTCGGAGATGCGCGGACCGATGTCAACCTGCAACCCCTTGACCAGTTCGTTCGCACCCCCGCCTCGTGGCGGAGCCCGTCGCGGTAGAGCCGGCGCGTGCCCGGATTGGGCGCTCGCCGATCTCGCCAGTCATGTCGGCGAGTTCACTGCCTTGTGGACCCACCTTCTGTGTGAAGCGGCCGGCGTGGAGAAGACTCCCTACTCACCGCTCGCGGACACCGATGACATACGCTCGGCATCGGTGGCGACGACCACTCGCGTGCCAGCCAGCCCCGGAAGAGCCGCCCTCTGCCCATCTCTCCTAGGAATCCGGCAGCAGCTCTTCGAGCTGCGCCCGGAACCCCCCCTCGATCGGCGCGGGTGACCCGTCCCGTGTGTGCACGAGCACGCACCGGGCGGTCCCGATGCACACGTCGTCCTTGAACAGCCCGTGCCCCGTCGTGAAGCTGGTGCGCCCGATGCGCAACAGCCGGGTGCCGACCTGGACCTCGCCCGGGTAGTGGGCCTGGGCCCGGTAGTCGATCACGAGCTGCGCCAGGATGAAGCTTGACGCCCGGTCGCCCGCGACTCGCAGCTCGTGTCCGAACGCGACCCGTCCGGTCTCCACGTAGGCGGCGAACGCCACGTTGTTGACGTGACCCACCGCGTCCTGGTCCGAGAAGCGGACGGTGTCCACCGCCCAGTGCGCGTACGAGCTCGGATCGGTTCCGTCCGCCTCGTCGGCGCTGGTCGTCAACGTGGTCCGGGGACGGTCGGCACCCGCATCACGCGTGGTTGACGGCGAGCTCGGTCGCGTCGCCGGCGATGCGGGTGTGCCACATCCGTCGGGGCTGCGACATGTCGTACGGGGTGGCCCGGTGCATCAAGCGGCGGTTGTCCCACAGCACCACGTCACCCACCCGCCACTGGTGGTGGTGCACCCTCGGCGGCTGGCAGGCGTGCTCGACGAGGCGATCGAGGAGGCGCTCGGACTCCTCGGGCGCCATCCCCGGGATCCCGTAGGGGTGGCGCCCGATCACGAGGTTGGGCCGCCCGGTCTCGGGGTGCATCTTCACGAGCGGCCGCAGCGACGGCTCCTTCCCGTGGTAGCCGTACATGTCGTAGCCGCCGGCGTCGTTCTTCTTCACCGGCAGGTACCCGTCCCGGCCCTGGCTGTAGTACAGCGAGTGGTAGGCCGAGAGGCCGGAGACGATGGTCCGGGTCTCCTCGTCGAGTGCCTCGTGGGCGGCCCGCATGTCGGCCCATCCGGTGGCGGCCCCCTCCGTCGGGACGATCTCGGCGGAGAACACGGCGCCCTTGGCCTGCACCGGCATGTACGTGCTGTCGTGGTGCCAGCCCTCGTTCCCCCGCAGGGACTTCACGATG
>JBPCPM010000129.1:0-11823 GCA_050999155.1 Solirubrobacterales bacterium | reverse complement strand
GGCTGCCCCCGCCGGCCGGGGCCCGCTGGCGCGCCGGCTGCTCGTCGGCACGCTGGACCGGTCGGTCGACGTCGCGGCCACGCTCGAGCTGCGCGGCTACGGGCTCGAGCGGCCTCGCGCCCGAAGGCGACGGTCCGAGCCGTTCTCGCCGGCCGACCGCCGGTGCGCGTTCGCCGCCGGGCTCGTCGCCGTCGCGGCTGTGATCGCCGTGGCGGCCGGGGGAGCGAGCTTCGACCCGTACCCGCTTCTGCGCGTGGAGTGGAGCTCCGGCTACTCGCTGGCGGTCGCGGTCCTGGTCGCCGCCGTGCTCGCGCCCTTCGCCGCCCGGCCTGCCCGACGGCCGCGACCGAGCCCGGAGCCGGCCGGATGAGCGACGCGCTGCTGCACCTGCGGCGGGTCGGCTACCGGTACCCCGAGGCGCAGGAGCCGTCGCTGCGCGGCATCGACCTCGAGATCGGCCACGGGGAGTTCGTGGTTCTCGCCGGCCGGTCGGGATCGGGCAAGTCGAGCCTGCTGCGCGCGGCGTGCGGGCTGATCCCGCACTTCCACGGGGGCGAGTTCACCGGCTCGCTGACCCTGGCCGGACTGGATCTCCGCGACAGCGGTCCAGGGGAGTTCTCCACCCTGGCGGGCTTCGTCGCCCAGGAACCCGAGTCCCAGGCGCTGTCGACGACGGCCCGCAACGAGATCGCCCTGCCGCTGGAGCTGCGCGAGGTCGGCGCCGCCGAGCAGGCGCGGGCGGTCGAGGAGGCGGCGCTGGCCCTCGGGGTCGCCGGCCTGCTGGACCGCACCACCGACACCCTGTCCGGAGGCGAGCTGCAGCGGGTTGCCCTGGCCGCTGCGCTGGTCGCACGCCCGGCGATCGTGCTGCTCGACGAACCGACATCCCAGCTCGACCCCGTCGGCGGCGACGAGCTGATCGGGTTGCTGCGCCGCGTCAACGAGACCTGGGGGACCACCGTGATCTGCGCGGAGCACCGGCTCGAGCGCTGCCTGCCCGCCGCCGACCGGGTGATCGTGCTCGCCGACGGCCAGCTCGCCTTTGACGGCGAGCCCGAGGCCTGCCAGGCCTGGGCGCTGGAGCACGACCCCGCGCTCGCCACGCCGGCCGCCCGGCTGTTCGGCGCGCTCGGGCTCCAGCCACTGCCCTGCGGGGTCAAGCAGGCGCGGGCCACCCTGCGCGAGCGCGGGCTGGCTCCGGCGCGAGACGCCGATCCGGCGCCTGCCACGGCCGCGGAGCCGCACCGCCCCCGGCGCTCGCGGTTTCCCAAAGGGCGCTCGGGACCGGCGCCCAGCCTCCAGGCGCGCGGCCTGTGGTTCGAGCACACTGACGCCGGAGAGACGACCGAGGTCTTGCGAGGCCTCGACCTGCGGGTCGCCGCCGGTGAGCGGGTGGCCTTGATGGGCCGAAACGGCGCGGGCAAGAGCACGTTGTTGCGGTGCGCGGCCGGCCTCCTCGAGCCTCGCCGCGGCACGGTGCGCGCCAACGGCGACGTCGCCCTGCTGACCCAGACGCCCTCCGACTACCTCGTCCGCGAACGCGTGGCCGACGAGCTGCCGGGCGCAGAGGGAGCGGCGTGGTTGGATCGGGTCGGCTTGGCCGGCCGCGAGAACGCCGACCCCCGGCAGCTCTCCGGCGGCGAGCAGCAGCGGCTCGCCTTGGCCCTCGTGCTCGCCGGGCGCCCGCCGGGGGGCACTGTGCTGCTCGACGAGCCCACTCGGGGCATGGACTCGGTGCGCAAGGACGAGCTCACGCGCATGGTCTGCGGCCTGGCGGCCGACGGGGCGGCGGTCGTCGTGGCCACCCACGACGTGGAGTTCGCCGCGCGCTTTGCCGAGCGGGTGGTGTTGGTCGGCGAGGGGCGGGTGCTGGCCGACGGCTTGGTGGGCGATGTGCTCTCGGGCGGCTGGTACTTCTCGACCGAGATCGCGCGGGTGCTGGCGGTGCCCGGAGCGGTCACCGTTGACGACGGCGTCGCCCGGCTCCAGGCACACGCCGCGCCGATCGTCGGGGCCGGGGTGGGGAAGATGAGGTGAGCTGGACCGTGGCCAGCGCGCTGCTGCTCGGCGTCGGGCTGGCAGCCGGGTTCGCCTGGTACGAGCGGTCGCGCCCATCGGCACAGACGGTCGCGCTGGTCGCGTCGATGGCCGCGCTCGCGGTTGCCGGCCGGCTGGCGTTGGCGCCGTTTCCCAACGTCGTCGCGACGACGGACATCGTGCTGATCTGCGGCTGGGCGCTGGGTGCCGGGCCTGGGTTCATGGTCGGATCGCTCGCCGCCCTGATCTCGAACCTGTTCCTCGGCCAGGGACCGTGGACGCCGTGGCAGATGGCGGCCTGGGGGCTGATCGGCGTCGCCGGGGCCGGCCTCGCCCACCTGCTGGGCCGCTCCCCGAGCCGCTGGACGCTCGCCGCCGTGGGTGCTGCCGCGGGTCTGCTGTTCGGCGCGTTCATGAACCTGTCGCTGGTCACCGTCGGCGGTTCGGAAGCCGCATCGGCCCAGCTCGCGGTCCTCCAGGCGAGGTCCCTTCCCTTCGACCTTGCCCATGCCGTCGGCAATGCAGCATTCGCTCTGTTGGCCGGGCCGGCGCTGCTGAGCATCCTGCAACGATTTCGGGCCCGTTTCGAGGTCCGCTGGCGCGCCAAGGAGGAGCAGGATCGCGCATCCCCGACGTTACCTTGGGGTAGCTACTAGTAAGGCAGGGTTACATCAGCGACCCTGCCGACTCTCTCATGGCAGCTCGCAGCGGCACAGCATCCGATCGCGTCTTCCGGGACCTCTGCTCCCGGATGTTTTCAGGTGCCCTGGCGCCCGGGGACAAGCTGCCCACGCAGCGTCGCCTGGCCGCCGAGCTCGGGGTCAACATGGGGCCCGTTCGCGAGGCCCTCAAACGCCTCGAGCAGCTTGGTGTCATCGACGTCCGCCACGGGGACGCGATGCGCGTGCTCGACTGGCGGACCCATGCGGGGCTCGACGTGCTGGCCTCCATCGGCCAATCGGCGTCGCTGAGCCCCGAGATTCTCGACTCGGCCCTGGAGGCCCGTCGCCTGCTGTTGGGTCAGGCGAGCTGCCTGGCCGCCGAGCGGCGCGCCCCGGAGACGATCGCCGAGCTGCGCGCCACGGTCGACGGCATCCGGCGCCTCGGCGACGAGGAGGACGCGAGCCAGCTGGACCTCCGGTTTTGCCAGCAGATCGCCCACGCCAGCGGCAACGTCGTGTTCGCCTTGATGTTCAACTCGATGCGCCAGGTCAGCGACGCCGACCCGGAGCTGTTCACCGCGCTGACGGTGCGGCCGTCGGAGCTCGTGCCGATGTACGAGACGGTCATCGACTGCATCGAGTCCGGAGATGCCCGGTCGGCCGAGAGCGCCGCCGGACGGCTGGCCGCCGCCCAGGAGCTGCGCCTGCACGAGTCTGCCGCCTACGCCGTCGATCCGACGCCGCCGCGCGACCCCGCCACAAGCTGACCTGCGGCAGGGCGAACCCGCCCCAGGGCCGGCCGGCCACCTCCGGCCGATGGCCTAGCCTTGGGCGCTCGATGGCCGGCAGGACCACGATCACCGCGCCGGGCGCTCCGACCGTCATGGGCCCGTACTGCCACGCGGTCAAGGCACAGGGCCTTCTGTGGTGCGCGGGGCAGCTGCCGCTCGACCCCGTGTCGGGCGACCTCGTCACCGGCGACGCCGCCGCCCAGGCGCTGCAGTGCCTGCGCAACCTCGAGGCTGTGTGCGAGGCGGCAGGCACGGCGCTCAGCGACGCGGTTCGCGTCACCGTCTACCTCACGGACATGGAGCAGTTCTCCGCGGTCAACGAAGCCTACGCGCAGGTCTTCGCCGACGACCCGCCGGCCCGGGTGGCGGTGGGGGTTGCCGCGCTGCCGCGAGGCGCCGAGGTCGAGATCGACGCGGTCGTCGCACTTCCCGCTTGACGGTAGTCGTTGCGCGGTGAATCGCATTGCGGCGCTACCGTGGTTCGGATGAACCGTGCCGACGCCGTCAATGCGGTCTTCGAGCCCGTTCGCCGTCCGACCACGTTCGACGAGACGATCGATCGGCTCACCCGTGCGATCAAGGTCGGGCTGCTGGAGCCCGAGAGCCAGCTGCCGCCCGAGCGCACGCTCGCCTGCCAGCTGGCGATTTCGCGCTCGACCTTGCGTGCGGCCCTCACCGAGCTGGTCTCGACGGGGTACCTGGTCGCCCAGCGGGGCCGCCGGGGTGGGACGTTCGTCGCCCAGGCGCCTCCCATGGCCGACCCGACCCCCCTTCCCTGGGCCACGGTGCAAGACCAGCTGGCCTACCGCCTGGGGGTCGAGCTGGGCGCGGTGACCCTCGCGATCCGGCGGACCGAGCCGGGGGTGTTCGACGTCCTGGAGGAGCCGATCGCAGAGATGGACCGGGTCCAGAGCTGCGAGGAGTTTCGCCGTGCGGACATCGAGTTCCACCTCGGGGTCGCGCAGGCATCCGGGTCGCGGCGCCTCGTCGAGGGGATGACCGAGTCCCAGGAGCGGATGAGCGACCTGCTGTGCCAGCTGCCGCACGAGATTCGCCGTCAGTCCAACGAGAGCCACCGGGCCCTGGTCGAGGCCATGCGCACGCAGGATCTCGACACGGCGCTCGCGGTCACCCGCGAGCACATCCGCGGCACCGAGCTGCTGTTCGCTGATCTGTACCCCGAGCTACGAGCCGCCCCTGAGCAGGGGTTTCCCCGCGTGTCGGCCGCCTGACGGACTTCCATCGGCGCGGCGCGCCATTGTAGGTCCACCAGCCAGCCCCCGACAAGGAGTTTTCGATGCGCCTGTTCATCGACACCGGCAGCGTCGCCGAGGTGGAGGAGATCACCCGCTGGGGCATCCTCGCCGGCGCGGCGACCAACCCCAGCCTGCTGGCCAAGGAGCAGGGCGACCCGGGGGACATCGTGCGGCGGATCTGCGAGCTGGTCGACGGGCCCGTCTCGGCCGAGGTTGTCTCCGACGACGCCCGGTCGATGATCGACGAGGGTCGGGCGCTGGCGGAGCTGCACCCCCACGTCACCGTCAAGGTGCCGTTCTGCGAGGCCGGCCTCGAGGCGACGCATGAACTGACCGCCGACACCATCGCTGTCAACGTCACGCTGGTCTTCTCGCCCAGCCAGGCCCTGCTCGCCGCCTCGGCGGGGGCCACGTTCGTGAGCTGCTTCATGGGACGCCTCGACGACATCTCGATCGACTCGACCGCCGTGGTCGGCGAGATCGTCCAGGCCTTCCGGGCCGGCGGCGTGACCTCGCAGATCATCGCCGCCTCGATCCGCCACCCCGAACACGCGGTTGCCGCCGCCAAGCTGGGGTGCGAGATCTCCACGGTGCCGTCGAAGGTGCTGCGCCAGATGCTCGGCCACCCGCTGACGACCTCGGGGACCGAGCAGTTCACGGCCGACTGGCAGAGCCGCCCGGAGTTCGTGCAGTGGCTCAAGGACCTCACCGCCCGTCGCCTGGAGGGCGTGTCGTCCTGAGTCCGCCGGGGGCTCCACCCCGGGGCCGGGGCGGTCTCGGGCATCAGGGACGGGGCACGGTGGCGCCGAGGGTCATGGATATGCTCCCGCGCCATGTCTTCAGCTGATCTTTCCGACAAGCACCTTGCCGACCTCCACGCCCTCGCCGCCGAGGCCGGGATCGAGCGTTTCCGCCTTCTCACCCGCGACGAGCTGATCGACAAGCTCTCCGAGGGTGGGGGAGCGGATTCTCGCCGGTCCGGCCGCGGCGAATCGGACGATCGCGGTTCCGGTGGCGGACGCCGTCGCCGTGGCGGCCGCGGGTCCGGCCGGGGACGGGGCGAGCGCTCCGAACGTTCCGAGCCGTCTCCCCGCCGAGGTCGCGGGGAGGGGAAGGGCGGCCGGGACGCCAAGGAGGACCCCGACGGCCCCGACACCGACGACACCGGCGACGGTGACGATGCCGTGGCGGGCGAGACCGAGGGCACGCTGTCGCTCACGCGGCGCGGGCACGGGTTCATCGAGCCGACCGAGCACGACGACGACGGTGACATCTACATCTCCGCCTCCCAGATCCGCCGCTTCTCGCTGCAGGAGGGCGACACCGTCGCCGGTCCGTGGCGCAACCCGCGCAAGGGCGAGCGCCACCGCGCGCTGGCCCGCGTCACGTCGGTCAACGGCTCCGAGGTAGCCGAGGACGACGACGGCGCCGACCGCGAGGACCGCGGCGACAAGGCTGAGGGCTTCGAGAAGCTCACCCCGGTCCCGGCCCACCGCCGGATCGATCTCGGCCTCGCCCACGACGATGTGCTGCTGCGCTCGATCGAGCTGCTGGTCCCGTTGGCCTACGGCCAGCGGGTGCTGGTCGTCACCCAGCCCCGGGCCGGCCGCACGACGCTGCTGCGCGCGCTCGCCCAGGCGGCCGCGAAGTCCGACAAGGCGCCCGACCCGATGGTGCTGCTCATCGACGAGCGTCCCGAGGACGAGACCGCCTGGCGCGAGGCGCTGGGAGGTATCCCCCTCGAGATATCGACGGCCGACCGCGACGCCCGCGACCAGGTCCACACCGCCGAGCGCGCGCTCGGCGCGGCCAAGCGGCGGGTCGAGAACGGCGAGGACGTGCTGCTGCTGGTCGACTCGCTCTCGCGTCTGGCCATCGCCCACGGCTCGCCGGAGAAGGTCAAGCCGCTGTTCAACGCCGGCCGTGAGACCGGTGAGGACGGGGCCGGATCGCTGACCATCGTCGGCACCGCACTGGTTGGCACCGGCTCCGCCCAGGCCGATGCCGCCTTCGGCGTCCTGGCCACCACCGAGAACGCCGTGATCCGCCTCGACGCCGAGCTGGCCGGAGAGGGCATCAACCCCGTCGTGCCCGACGGCTGCGGCTCGACGCGCGAAGCCGAGCTACGCGAGGAGGACGAGCTCGCCGCCGTACGCAAGCTCCGCGCCGAGCTCGCCAAGAACGACCTCAAGGTCGCGGCCCGCGAGCTGTCCGAACGGCTGCACCGCACGAAGAGCAACAAGGAACTGCTCGACGAGCTGTAGGGGTAGCCGAGGGTCCTCCGGCCGGCCTGTCAGCTTCCGGAGGCTTCCACCAGCCCTGAGACAAAGTCCTTGGTGGCCTTGGTGAGCACAAGCTTGATCGGAAGGCCGGTCCCGGGCACCTTCGGCTCGAACGTCGTGTGCCAGCGGATCTCGGTCCCCTCGTCGGTCGCCGAGAGATCGATCTCGGCCCCGTAGCTCTTCACCGGCAGCCCGCTCAGCAGGCTGTAGCTGAAGCGGCGCTGCTCCACGACCTCGACGATCTCCTCGCGGATGGTCAGTGGCCCGTTCTTGAACCGCCGGATCTCACCCGTGCCGTCCGGTCCTGGCGGCCGCTCCTGCTCGTGGCTGTCGATCGAGGTCCACGACGGCCACGTGCTGCTGTCGGCCAGCAGTTCCCACACGGCGGCGGGCTCGGCGGTGGTCGTTGCGCGTTCGTCGATCTCCTGCTGGGCCATGGGTCTCCTCGTCGCGGTACAGGTCGGTTGGCGGGGCCGTGCGCGGACTCTAGAGCCACGGTCTCCGGTCCCGCAGGCGCGCGCCCGGCGCTCGCGCCGCACGGGCGCGGCGTGGGGGAGAGAAATCCCCCGGCCGCGCTTGACGGCCCATGCTCCCCGACATCGATCCCCTCGCCACCGTGGTCGTCTGCGAAGACGACGAGCCCACCCGCACCTTTCTGTGCGACAACCTCGTAGCCGACCGCTACGAACCGTTGCCGGCCGAGTGCGCTGCCGACGCCTTGCGGCACTGTCGCTACAAGCAACCAGACCTGATGCTGCTGGATCTGGGCCTGCCGGACGCGGGCGGCCTCGACGTGTTGCGCACGATCCGCCGCGCCGACGCCGCGGACCGGTTCGATCCGCAGCTTCCGGTCGTGGTGTGCTCGGGCAGCGCCGCGGCCGAGGACCGCGTCCGTGGACTGAAGGAAGGCGCCGACGATTACCTCGTCAAGCCGATCCACTACCCGGAGCTGCTCGCCCGGCTGGGCAACGTTCTCCGCCGTCGAGGCGAGCGACGGGAAGGGCCGATCCGCGTCGGCGAGCTGGTCGTCGACCCGGCCACCCGCTCGGTGACGCTGGAGGGCGAACCCGTTGCGCTGGCCAACAAGGAGTTCGCCCTGCTTCGGCAGCTGGCGGCCGAGCCGACCCGGGTCTTTACGAAGGAGGAACTGCTCCGGGACGTGTGGGGGTTCCGGTCCCTGGGCCGCACCAGGACCCTCGACTCCCACGCCAGTCGCCTGCGGCGCAAGCTCTGTGGTGACAGCGGCCGCTTCGTCATCAACTGCTGGGGCGTGGGCTACCGCCTCGTCGAGGCCTGACCGTGAGCCTCGTGGCGCTGACGGCGGTGGGCGGCGCGGTCGCGCTGGCCGCTCTTGTCGCCGGACTCCTGCGGTATCGCCTTCGCAGTGAGGCCGTGGCTCGCGGTCTCCACGAGCTTCGCCGGCCGCTGCAGGCCCTGACCTTCGCGGCTGCGGGGTCTCGCGACCGCAAGGTGATGGCCCAGGTCGATCTCACGTTCGCCGCTCTCGACGACCTCGAACGCGTGGTCGGAGGGAGCAGTCCTTCGGCCCGCCGGACGCTGGTCGATCCCAAGCAGTTGTGCGAGGACGCGATCGGGCGCTGGGAGGCTGCGGCGCGACACCGGGGGCGGAGCGTGCGCATGCACTGGAACGTCGAGCAGACGCAGATCCTGGCCGACCCGATCCGCCTGGCCCAGGCCCTCGACAACCTCATCGCCAACGCCCTCGAGCATGGGGGAGGCACGGTCAGCTGCATCGGCAGCCTCGTCAACGGCCAGCTCCGGATCAGCGTCCGCGACCGCGGCGGCAGCTCACAGCTGGCTTGGCCTCTCACCGCCGGCCGCGAACGCCGCGGCCGCCGCCGGGCGGCCAGGACGCCGCTGCGTGGGCACGGGTTGAAGGTCGTCGACGACGTCGCGACCTCCCACGACGGGCGGTTCGCGCTGCATCCGTCGATGACGGGGACGGTTGCCGTGCTCGAGGTGCCGATCCCGGCGGGTGGCGCCGAGTCGTGAACCGGCGGCGCCGGGCCGTCGCGCTGTTCGTGGCGGCCTGCCTGTGCGCAGTCGGGGCCATCACGGTCGCCGAGCGGCAGGGTCGCCTCGCGCGGGAGCCGTTCGGGGCCCTGCGGGAGGTGGTGGTGGCCGAGCGGGCTCTCCCGGCCCGGCGCACGATCGACGCGGCCTCCGATCGCCCCGCGGTGTCGATCCGCCGCGTCCCGGAGCGGTTCGCGCCTCCCGACGCGGTGCGCGCGCTCGAGGAGGTGGCGGGCCTCGTCCCGGCCGTCGAGCTGCCGGCCGGCTCCTACGTGCTCGCCTCCCAGCTCCGTGCGCCCGGCAGCTCGCGGCCATCGCGACCCCGTGCGGGTCGAGGCCGGAGTCCGGTCGAGGTCCGGGTGTCGGGAGGGGCGGCGCTCGGGCGCCTGAAGGCCGGATCTCGCGTGGATGTGATCGTGGCGTCCGAGGCGGCGGGGGACTCGACCACCCGGATCGCCCAGCGCGACGTCCGGCTGCTGGGGCTCGATCCGGCCGGAGAAACCGCCGCGGGAGACGGCGACGACGAACCTCCTCCCGATTCCGGCGCCGGCACGCTTGGGGAGTGGGTGGCTGTTCTTGCGCTCACCTCAGCCCAGGCGGTGGAGCTGATCGACGCCGAGAGCTTCGCCCGGCAGATCCGGCTGTTGCCCCGAGCCGAACGCCGATAGCAGTGGCGCGCGGGGTCGTGATGACCGTGGCATCGCCGGGTTCATCGAGGGGACCGGCGCGGCTCTAGACTGGCGCCCATGGCCCCTTTGGACCCGCCGGCGGCCGAGCGAGTCCTCACCGAACCGGTCGTCGCATCGACGGCGTACGACGAGGACTACTACCTGCACCGCTGCTTCGGGTCCGACGAGTGGCGCGAGTCTGATGGTCAGACTCCGGACCCGCTGTACGGGGGCATGCTGGATCTGATCGGGCTGCAGCCCGACACGCGGGTGCTCGATGTCGGCACCGGGCGAGGAGAGTTGCCGCGGGTTGCGGTCGAACGGGGCGCGTCCGAGGCGATGGGGATCGACTATTCGCACGCGGCGATCGAGCTGGCCCGAAAGGTGGCCGCTGACCGGGGGCTGTCCCACGTGACCTACCGCCAGGCCGACGCGCGAGCGATTCCGGCCGCCGACGGCCACTACGACCTCGTCACGATGCTCGACGTCGTCGAGCACCTCAGCCCGCGAGAGCTGCGCGACACGCTGGGTGAGGTGCGGCGGGTGCTCGCGCCGGGAGGGCAGCTTTTCGTGCACACCGCTCCGAACCGGCTCGTCTACGACGTGACCTATTGCATCCAACGAATGGTCGCCCCGTGGCGGCTGTGGCGATGGCCGGCCGATCCGCGCAACGAGCACGAGCGAACGATGCACGTCAACGAGCAGACCCAGGGCTCGCTGGGCAAGGCGCTGCGGACCGCCGGCTTCGACCCGGTCGAGGTCTGGCTCGGCTGGTGGATCTACACGGGGTTCGTCCCCTCGACCCGGGCGGGGCGCACCTACCACCGGCTCGCCCGTCTCGGCCGCGGCCTTGACCGGTTCGGGGTGGCGGACCTGTACGCCCGTGCCCGTGCGCCCGCCGCGACCGGCAGCCCGGCTCCCTCCGACCGCGGGTAACAACGCGAGCTTCGGCGGCGGCCCTGCAGGTCAGCCGGCTCGGCCGATCGGTCTAGCGGCGCTGCTGGCGTCGCCGGTAGGCGACCTGCGACCACGACGGCTCGGGGGAGAGCTCGATCAGCTCGCGGTTGCGCTCGGGCTGCACGTAGCCGAAGGTCTGGGTTGAGTCGTCGAAGACGACGTCAAGCTCGCCTTCCTTGACGCGCTGGTCCAGCCAGGCGCCGCGGAAGACCAGCCGACGCAGCCAGTGCACGAGGCTGCGGTTGGCCGCGCCGACGAGCTGGGTCCAGTGCCGGTTGACGTGCTCGCCGAGAGCCGAGGCGGGTTCACGGATCTCGCCGTTGACGGCGAGGTTGACCATGTCCTCGATCTCTTCCTCGTTGAGGCCGGGGCGCAGGAATCCGAGCTTGACCGCGGCCTGTTCAACGCGCTGGGAGAAGTCGTGTTCGTTGAAGGAAAAGCGCAGCTCGCCGTACTCCAGGACGTAGTCCGAGCCGGACTCGTAGTTCCCGCGCTGGGTGGCGTTTGGCTCTTCCATAACCGAGGGCGGACGGCTGGCGACCGCGATGCGCGCACACTAACGGCCGCACCTGGGCGAGGGCCCCGATGCAGGAGCGCTTGCAGGCAAAGGAGCTGCTAGGCCGGCCGCGAACTCCGATGGTCGCTCGTGGCGGTGCCGGGCGCCCCAGATGTTACAGTTTGACACGAGATGTCAACCCGTACACCAGAGTCGGGGTCCGCCTCCGCGACCGCCCATCCGCTGGAATCGGCTCCGGACCAGGCAATTCTTGACGCGGCTCGCGCGTGCGTGGTCGACATCGGCGTCAAGCGGACAACCTTCTCCGAGGTCGCTCGGCGGGCGGGCGTGAGCCGGATGACCCTGTACCGGCACTTCGACGACCTGCGCGCGCTGCTCTCCGCGCTGATGACCCGGGAGTTCGCCCGTGTCGTCACCGAGGCCCAGCGCGAGGCGGCCGGTCGGGTTACCAGCGACGCACGCGCGGCGCTCGTGGAGGCGGCGGTCAACGGAGCTCGGGCCATGTCCCGTGAGCCGCTGTTCGACCGCATCCTCGAGCTCGACCCCGAGCTGCTCGTCCCCTACATGGTCGAGCGGGTGGGGGAGAGCCAGCGCGCGATCCGGGCCATGCTCGCCGACG